>JAKLPW010000473.1 GCA_022013675.1 Anaerolineae bacterium
CACGAACCAGGCCTCCAGGCTCTGGGAGTGCTGAGCCGCGGCTCCCGTCCCCGATCCCTCGGGGGTGCGCAGCACCATCGGCACTGTGGCGCGGCCGCCGAACATGAAGCGGTTCTTGGCGGCCTGATTCACCAACTGGCCCATGGCCAGAGTCAGGAAATCCATGAACATGATTTCTGCCACGGGACGCATGCCTGCCAGAGCCGCGCCAACGGCTCCCCCCGCGATAGCGGCCTCAGAGATAGGCGTGTCCCGTACTCGCTCTTCTCCAAACTCCTCGAGGAGACCATAGGTGACCCCGAAAGCTCCCCCGTAGACACCCAGGTCCTCGCCAAAAAGAAAGACCCGTTCGTCGCGTTGCATCTCCTGGCGCAAGGCTTCTCGTATAGCTTCCCGGTAGGTAATCTCTCTCATCTAGGCGTAAACCCCCTCCAGGATATCCTCTACCCTTGGCTCTGGGCTGGCTTCCGCGAACTCCAAGGCTGCCTGGATCTCTTCATGCACCTCGGCCTCCATCTGCTCTGCAGCCTCCAGTGTGGGGATGCCCTTGGCGATGAGCTGGGCGCTGAAACGTTTGATGGGACACTTCTGTTTCCACTCATTGACCTCCTCACGGGTCCGATAACGTTCCTGGTCGCTCTTGGAGTGTCCTTTCCAACGGTAGGTTTTGGCTTCGATCAGAGAGGGGCCGTCTCCTTGACGTGCTCTGCTCACGGCCTCGCGAATGGTCTTGTACACGGCCAGAACATCGTTGCCGTCTACTATCGTGCCGGGCATGTTGTAGGCTACCGCTCGATCGGCCACGTTCTCGACGGACAGGGCCCGCTTCACGGACATCGACATGCCGTATTGATTGTTCTCGCATATGTAAACGACAGGCAGGTGCCAGATGGAGGCCATGTTCAGTGATTCGTGGAAGATGCCCAGATTGGCAGCCCCATCGCCGAAAAAGCCCAATACCACCTGATCGGTTTTTCTCAGGCTGACAGCGAGCGCGACGCCCATGGCAATGGATATTCCCCCCCCGACAACGCCGTTGGCACCCAGATTGCCCATCTCCGGATCGGCGATGTGCATGGAGCCGCCCCGCCCACGGCAGTAGCCGGTCTCCTTGCCCATGAACTCGGCCAGCATGAGTTTCGGATCCGCTCCCCGGGCGATGCAGTGGCCGTGACCCCGGTGAGTGCTCAGGATGTAATCATCGGGTCGCAGGCAGGCCATAGCACCCACGGCGACGGCTTCCTGTCCGATGGAAAGATGCATCGTGCCATGAACTTTGCCCAATGCAAAGAGTTCATCCGCCTTTTCCTCAAAAGCACGGATAAGCTGCATCTGTTTCAGCATCGCTGTTTGTTGATCTCTTGTTAGATCCACTACATACCTCTCTCAATTTCTATGCCGACTCATGAAGTCGCAGCACTTCTTGCGCGGCTACGTCATCGGCGACCAGTACGTTCACGTATCCTCCCCGCAGCGCTCCCAGGATGGCAGGGGCCTTATCCACTCCGCCGGCCACGCCGATGACACAAGGGACTTTCATGAGCTCTGGCAGAGTGATCCCTATCACCCGTTCGTTCAACTCCAACTGGCAGATGTGGCCATGAACGTCGAAATGTTGGGCGCAGATGTCCCCTACAGCGCCACCCTCGGCCGCCATTCTGACCTCTGCCATGGTGAGGTAGCCCGCGCGCAGGAGGCTGGAGACGGCCGGCACAACGGAACCGATGCCCACTAGAGCTATGTCCGCACGCCTGGCAATGCCCAGAGCTTCCCTTACCTCTCGTTCCTGCAATAATGCCTTGTGCACCTCGCCGTTTTCCACGACGAGAGGTGCCCGCAGGTAGCGATAGCGGGCGCTCAGTACTCCTCCCAATCGGAGGGCCAGCTCGGTGCCGTCAATCTTGGGGTTGATAGATCCCATCCCTCCGATCATCTGCACGACCTGCACGCCTGGCCTAGCTACCGGACGAAGGGCTTTCACAGTCTCGTAGACAGCCGTTCCCCAGGAGATGCCAAGGATGCTATCGTCCTTCAGCGTGTTCTCCAGATACTCTGCCGCCAGTCTCCCCAGACCTTCCAGGGACTCCTGGAAATCACGATGCCCGGTGATGAGCACCATGGCCTCGTGGAGGGCAAAGCGCTCCAAGAGCGCCTTTCGAAGATCGGATGAGACCTTGATGGGCCTCTTGACCTTGATCTCGACGATCCCCTCGTTTCGCGCTTCCGTCAGCAAGCGCGAGATATTGGAGCGGGATATACTGAGCCGTCGAGCAACCTCACGTTGGGTCAGTCCCTCTTCATAATACAAGATGGCGACTTGAGTAAGTAGGGCATTGCGGTCACCTTTCCACCGCATTTCACTCTCCCTCCTTTGTGATGCCAGATAGGGGGCGCAGTCGCGCCGAGCACTCCCAGAACCTGGCTGGCCAGCCAATGTTCGGGGCGCATAGGAGATGTTCCCTTGCCAGGATTACGCCAGTTTGTCCTGCATGCGCCGCAGGTTCAGGATCGTCGTTGACTCATCCAATTGGACATCATCGTAGGTGATGGGCTGGTCTTCATCCACATCATGGACCATGACAGCGCCGGCGGCCAGGCCTACCGGAAGTAGTCTCTCCTCCCGGCATACGTCAGCCCGCTCGATCAGGCCGTAGAACGTGAAACCACCGATGGTGTCCAGCGCCTCACCAGTGTGGAGCTTCCGCTTGGCTACTGCAAAGGTCTCGGCCACTGGCGGCTGTGTCGTGGCAATAGTAGTTTCCTCGTATAGAACCGCCTTGGCAACAGAGAGAGGCGTCTCGATACTGGTGAGATGGTAGGGCCGGAAGAGCACCCAATTCGGTCCAGGCCCCACCTTGAGATAGCGAAGCTCGTTGACAATCTCTTTCTATTCAGTGGTCACGATGACGAAGGCTCCTGGGGCCACAGCGATGGAGTAGTCCACGATACCGGTCCTCAAAGGCACAGGTGGTGTACATCTGGCGGGGCAACCCGCGCCTCCCGGCATACTAATTAACTCGCGATAAGTTTTGCCCACTTTCCAAGGAGGTGTAAGATTCGTTCAGAGTCGTCTTGCAGTTCTTGATGGAAGTGCTCTACTGCTCCTAGCAGAGTATCCATGTGTTCAAAGTAATGGTTGTTGGTCACGCGCCTCCGGATATGTTGCCAGATGTCCTCTTGAGGATTTAGCTCTGGCGAGTATGGTGGTAGCCACTCAATCTGGATCCGATGGTCATGTTTCTGTAACAGCTGGCGGACAGGCTTCGCATCATGTGCTTTGTCATTGTCAACAAAGAGGATAACCTGCCGCTCCTGGTGGGTGGGCAGCTCATAGGCTCGCGAGATGGCGGCCAGCAAGCGTCGGAACCCAACGTTGTTACGGCGACGATGTATCACATGCACCGTGCGACCGGTGACTGGA
>JAKLPW010000474.1 GCA_022013675.1 Anaerolineae bacterium
GAGATCACGATGGTGATCCGCTCCGAGAGCTGGTGCAGCGTCTCTTCTACCTTGCCGGTGGAGATGGGATCGAGACCCGAGGTGGGCTCGTCCAGCAGGATGACCTCAGGGTCCAGTGCCAGGGTCCGGGCGATGCAGAGCCGCTGCTGCTGGCCACCGGATAGCTCGGCGGCGGGCTCGTCCAGGCGATCCTTCACCTCGTCCCAGAGTGCCGCGTGCTTCAGCGCTCGCTCTGTTATCTCCTCCAGGCGACCCCGATCGCGTTCGCCGGCCATGCGAGGGCCGTAGGTCACGTTCTCGCGCATGGTGCCCGGCAGGGGGATGGGCAGAGCGAACACCGTCCCTACGCGCCTGCGGAGGGCCACGACGTCCATGTCGGGCGCGTAGATGTCCTCTCCGTCCAGGAGGATCCGCCCGCTCATGCGGGTGAAGGGCACGCGGTCATTGAGGCGATTGAGGAGCCGGATCAGGGTAGTCTTGCCTCCCCCGGAGGGCCCGAAGAGGACGGTGATCTGATGGATCGGGATATCTATACTGACGTCCTTCAGAGCCAGCTTGTTTTGTTCGTAGAAGTAGCTGACGTTCTGGATAGAGAACTTCGTTTCCTGTCTCGTCATCAAAGCCTAACACTCCGTTTGACCAGTTTGATCGCCAGCCAGTTGATGACGACGTTGATCAGCAATATGCTGACAACCAGCACGGCACCCGTCCCCCAGGCCATCGAGTCACTGATGCCCTCCCGCGCCAGGATGTAGAAGTGCACCGACATGGTACGCACCGGAGAGTACAAACCGGTCGGTAAGCGCAATGACGACCCCGCCGTCAGAATCACGGCGGCGGTCTCTCCCACGCACCTTCCCATCCCCAGGATAACGCCGGTTGTGATGGCCGGGAGCGCGGCGGGCAGCACCACGCTGGTCACCATGCTCCATTTGCTGGCTCCCAGGGAGAGGCTCACCTCCCTGTAGTCGTCGGGAATGGCCCTCAGGGCTTCTTCAGAGGTACGGATGATGGTGGGCAAGATCATGATGGCCAGAGTAAGCGCGCCCGATAAGACGCTCCAGCCCATGTTGAGGGTGATCACGAAGAAGACGAATCCAAACAGGCCGTAGATTATGGAGGGGATACCGGCGAGGGCATCGGCACCGAAGCGGATGACGCCGGTGATCCAGTTGGGGCGGGTATACTCGACCAGGTAGATGGCCGTGCCAACGCCGAAGGGCGTGGCGATGGCGATGGCCAGGAGGGTCAGCACGACAGTACCGACGATGGTAGGGAAGATGCCTCCCTCTCGCCCCATGTCCATGGGAGCGCCACTCAAGAAGCGCCAGTTGACCTGAGGAAGCCCCTGCCATACAATATAGAAGACCATGAACATCAGGATCAGAAGCGTTACACCCCCGGCAAACCAGATGACGGCCTGGGCTATCTTCTGGGAGATGCGGGGATCGACTCTCTTGTGCAGCATAGGTCTACTCACCTGATACCTTAACGATCAAATAATGGTGCAATGAGCAAGGTCTTGGGAAGGCCATTTTCTCTGCCACGAATTACACGAATTTTCACTAATTTCTCTTTTTCGTGTTAATTCGTGAAATTCGTGGCAAGAAGCCCTTTAGTTCTGGCTTGTTCAGGTTAGAGCTTTACATTCCAAGGACGAGATTCTTCGCTCCCTGCGGTCGCTCATAATGACACAGTTCGCTCATTGTAGCACTAAGCTGTCCGCGACCGAGTCAGCCATCTTGCTAACGAGTTCAACGACATGATGAAGACGAACAGCACCACCCCGATTCCGAAGAGAGCTTCTCGGTGCTGGCCTGAGGCGTAGCCCATTTCCAGGCCGATGTTACTGGTCAGGGTCGTGGTGGCATCCAGGATCGAGTTAGGCATTTCCAGAGCGTTGCCCACCACCATGATGACGGCCATCGTCTCTCCGACGGCCCGCCCCATGGCTAGCACGATGCTGGCGATGATGCCGGACCTGGCAGCAGGCAGCACGACCCGCCAAATCGTTTGCCAGCGGGTAGCGCCCAGTGCCAGAGCGCCCTCACGGTACGAGCGAGGGACCGCCCGGATGGCGTCTTCGGATATGCTTACGACGTTGGGCAGGATCATGATGCCCAGCACGAGAGAGCCAGCCAGGATGCTCAAGCCCGGGCCGCCGAACACCTGCCGGATGAGGGGAACCAGGACGAGCAGGCCGATGAATCCGTAGATGACGGAAGGAATGCCGGCCAGAAGTTGGATAGCAGGACGCAGGATGCGCATGGCAGCCGGCGGGGCGAATTCGACTGTCAGGATGGCGACGGCCAGCCCCAACGGAACGCCTAAGAGCAGCGCTCCAAAGGTGACCGACAGCGAACCGGCGATCATCGAGAGGATCCCAAATTGCCCGCTCGTGGGGGCCCATTCGGTGCCCAACATGAAGTTCCCCGGTCCAATACGTAATATGGCCGGAATCCCGGTGCGAAAAATAAAGAAGGTGATGATCAGCAAGGCAGCGATGGATGACATGGCAGTGGCGAACAGGACGGCCCGGATAACGCGATCAGAACGCATAGTCTCTCATGGCTCCTTGACGGGAATGAGGCCTTCCGCGGCCAGCAGCTCTTGCCCCTCGGCGCTGAGGACATAGTCAATGAAGTCCTGCGCAGCCAGCGAGGGCTCTGTTTTCCACAGGAAGAGAAAAGGACGAGCCAGGGTATACGTACCGCTGACTACGTTCTCAGTACTTGGAGCGACTCCGTCCAGGTGGAGGGCCTTGACTCGCTCATCCACGATACCCAGTGAGATGTATCCAATTGAATCGGGATGTCCGGCCACGATCACGCGTACGGAACCGTTGGAGTCCTGGCGCAAGGCACGGAGGGTGATACGGTCGTCGCCCATGACCAGACTCTCGAACGCGCCCCGGGTGCCGGAGCCTTCTTCGCGGGTGACAACGATGATGGGCGCATCTTTGCCGCCCACGTCCGACCAGTTAGTGATCTGCCCCGCGAAAATGGCTCGCACTTGCTGCAAGGAGAGATTCGTGATAGGATTTGAAGGGTGAGCAATCACTGCGATGGCGTCTCGGGCGATGGGCAGAGTTTTCAGGCCCAGGGCCAATTCTGCCTCCTTGAGGTTACGGGAGGACATGCCGATGTCGGCGATGCCGGTCTCGGCGGCCTGGACACCCGCAGTGGAGCCACCTCCCTGGACGTTGATGGCAGGGGCCTGGGAGTACGCAGCCATGTAGTGCTCCTCCAGGAGTTCCACAAAAGGCTGAACGGAGGTCGAGCCAGCCAATGTGATCTGGGTTGTGGATGACCCGGGTTCTTCAACGGGCCGACATCCCGTCAGGAGCCCTAGCCATATTGAGACAGCGCAGAGAACACGCGTCATTGTTCCAAGGCGGTTATGCATAAATATATCTCCGATGTGCTCATTAGAGCCAGAGGGATTATAGCATTGGGAGGCTCCTGCGTCAACGTCTCGAACCACAGAGGGTGTTAGAGAAAGACCTCGGAGGTTCATCGTGAGCAGGAAACGTAAGGGATTCTACGCGATTCTATATCCGATTGTGGACGACTGATGCCTCGCTGAAAACCTCCGAGGTCTGGAGAATGTGTGCCGCAAAGGCCAAGTCTGATCGGAATCGTTCGTGTAGGAGGTAGCCAAACCTGCCCCTACTACAGTTCATCAACACAAGCACAAGAGGAGTCACGCAATGACATTCAAGATCCACACCGAAGGCATGAGCTTCTACTATGATGACTTTCGCGCCATCACCAACATCTCCCTCGGGTTTCACGAGCAACAGATCACCGCCATCATCGGCCCCTCCGGTTGCGGAAAGTCTACCTTCTTGCGCACACTGAATCGGATCAATGACACCATCCCGGGCACGCGCCTGGAAGGCAAAGTGCTCCTGGATGGAGAGGACATCTACTCCCCGGAACAGGACGTCGTGGAACTGCGACGGCGAGTGGGCATGGTCTTCCAGCGGCCCAACCCCTTCCCCAAATCGGTGTTCGACAACGTTGCCTTCGGGCCGGAGGTCCTTGGCCTGGCTAAAGGTGCAGAACTGGACGACCTGGTGCAACGAAGCCTGGAAGACGTGGCTCTCTGGGACGAGGTGAAAGACGGTTTGCGCAAGTCGGCGCTCTCCCTCTCCGACGGCCAGCAGCAGCGGTTATGTCTGGCGCGGGTGCTGGCCGTGGGTTCCGAGGTGATCCTCATGGACGAGCCCTGTTCAGCGTTGGACCCCATCGCCACGCTTGGTATCGAAGAGCTGATGCGCGAACTGGCGGAGACGTACACCATCATCATCGTCACCCATTCCATGCAGCAAGCCGCCAGGGTTTCCGATTGGACCGGCCTCTTTTGGCTGGGGGAGTTGGTCGAGTTCGGGCTCACGAAGGAGATCTTCACCCGTCCCAAGGAGAAGCGCACGGAGTACTACATCACGGGGAGGGTGGGGTAGTGGCCCTCATTTCAAGCGATGAAGCTAGGTCTCTAGTGCTGGAAGTGGCGAGGGCCGGAGCGTGGTCGGCAGCAACGACTTGTTAGGCCGCGCCCCCTCTCCAGCGAGGAAGCTGCTCACAGCGGACAGCGCGGCCTTTGTATCAATGCTTGGTTGGGCTGCTGGCACGTGTACCTACTATCCCTTCCCCTCACCAGCCAGGGCCAGCACTCGCCGTCGAACGTCATCCGAAATCCACATGCCAGCATCTTTCAGATGTTCGATGAGAGGACCAATGCTTTCAGTCAATCCTCGACCCTTTGCTTCCAGCAGAACCTTGAGTGTGCCCCAAACCTTGAGGCCAGCAGCCTGGGCTATTCTCCGAGCCAATCCGTCATCCAGCAGTACCACTCGATCCGGATTCTCCAAGGCCAGTGCCGTCGCTGCCAGTTCTCCTGCCCCCAAGTCCAATGTGAGCCACTCCGACGGTACAGCGTGTGGCTCTACGATTTGAAGCCAGGCATAGTCGCTCGGATTGGGCACATCATAGCCTATCCGCCGACCTTCCTGCAACTCAAGCACGACCGCGTTGGGAATCCATGTCTCGTTGAACAACTGGGGAAGCCATTCCAACACGCCGCCACGGTACAGATAGAGCAAGGGAGATGTGTTGCTGATGGCGTCAGGCATGACCCCCCTCCAAGTCGCACAACTCGGCTTCAAATGGGAAAACCTTGTAACGCCCTAGTTCCAGCAGAAACTCCACCCTTGGCATCCCGGCAAGTTCAGCGGCGCGACCAGATGACAAGCGACCCAGTTCATACAGCTTGACAGCGGCCAAGATGCGAAGCTCACGCGCGAAAGAGCTTTCATCCGTCTTTTCTGCCAGCAATATCTTTTCTGGCACGTTGATTGTGATTTGTCGGGTTGTCATCTTTCACCTCTACCTGTTCCGTACGTGCACACTGAACACCTGCCCTGATTTTACACCATCTTGGGGAAAAAGGATACTCTGTCGAAATGGGCAGGAAATTGCACATTGGCAAGCACTCTACCGCTCTTGACAAAGAGCCGCCTAACAATGGTTATTCAGGAATGTTGCCGCATACCCTCCCGCCTTGGCATGTTATGCAGAATTTTGGCGTAATAGCCCAAGCAGGGTGTTGTGCGAAAATCCTTATTCTGTCCCCGACTCAAGTGTAACTATATGACAGAGGTCACGTCGTGTCAAGGCTAGCTTATGAGAGGGTATCCCAATGGAACAACGTTCCAAGACGACCTGCACCGCGTGCCACGTCGACACCAGGTAAGTCCACTCGCCATTGGCGACAAGCGTCTTAGTGCCGAAAGTGACGCCGGCCGGTGAAAATCATCGCCAATCCCAGCCGATCCACCGCAGAGATCACCTCCTCGTCTCGCATAGCTCCACCCGGCTGTATGACCGCCGTGACGCCGGCGGCGGCGGCTTCCTCGATGCCATCGGGAAAGGGGAAGAAGGCATCCGAGGCCATCACAGACCCCTGGCATTTATCTCCAGCTTTGGCTACTGAGAGCCGAACCGCATCAACCCGGCTCATCTGCCCCGCTCCCACGCCATACACCGC
>JAKLPW010000475.1 GCA_022013675.1 Anaerolineae bacterium
CACGGCTGGTACGAGAAGCATGATTCAATCACGAATATCACAAATTACCCATCTCGGCCCTCGCCAGATTCATGTCGTTAGTGTATTCGTGATATTGGTGTTGGGGGCAACGTGTTTGAACACGCTTCACGTAGCAGGCCTGGGATTCATCACCTGCAGTGTACCGCCAATCACGCCGAAAGGTGGTCTCTTACTGCCAATCCTGTCAACAAGCCGCAATGAGTGCCTCTACTTGAGGAAGTCTGGGAGATAGTCCCGTTCTACCTCTACCATCTCGTCGAACATTTGCCGAATCTCGGCCAATGAGCAGACCGCAGCCGTCAGCGGGTCCACCATCAGGGCATGCATGGCGGCTTCGCGGTCTTGCTCCAGCACCGCCGTAGCGACCA
This sequence comes from Anaerolineae bacterium, assembly GCA_022013675.1. Classification (GTDB taxonomy): domain Bacteria; phylum Chloroflexota; class Anaerolineae; order JAKLPW01; family JAKLPW01; genus JAKLPW01. Next base: position 390 of record JAKLPW010000475.1, read on the forward strand.
GGCCATGGAAGGCCATGTGCGGCTGGTTCAGCGCGGCTAGATGAGTGGGCAGCGAGCCGAAGTGCGTCGGCTGGATTCCCTTGCCGTCCACCAAGCAAGCGACTTCGACTATGCCGTCTTGGGGCAGGTTGTCAATCAGGCCGGTGTTGGGCACATTGCCATAAACGACGGCCGGCACGTTAGATTCAATGGCCTCTGCGATAATGGAGGCATATTCATGTCCACGCTTGATCTCAAACTCCTCCTTGCCGGAGAGATAGTCTCGCAACGCTTGGTCCGCTTTCGCCCGCCAGGTGGGCCAGTTGTTGGCATAGAAGCCGCTCTCTCCCCGGTATCCGGCGCGGCAGTAGCGCTCGATCAGCTCGGGGCGCTTGCGAAAGTAGCCCGTGTATTCGGAGACGTGCCCGCTCGACTCGGTGACAAACGCGCCCAACTCGGACATCAACTCGAAGCGTACAGGGTCTTGCTCGTAGATATCTGGGTCTTGGGCGCGTTGGCGCAACAAGGGGTACAGATCCTCTCCGTTCCGCGAGAGTTCCAAGAACCAGGCCATATGATTGATGCCGGCTGCGCGCCAGACGATATCCTCGTAGGGCAAATCGAGATACTTGGCCAGTTGTCGGGATGTGCCCTGGATGGAGTGGCATAATCCAACGATAGACAAGGACGAAGCTCGAACGCCGGTGAGCACCGTCAGCGACATGGGGTTGGTGTAGTTCATCACCAGAGCACGCGGGGCCAGACGTTCGACGTCGCCAGGATGTCGAGCCAGGCAGGGAGCGTGCGCAAGGCTTTGAACAGCCCCCCCGGGCCAATCGTGTCTCCGATGCACTGGTCCACTCCATATTTAAGCGGGATCTCGTAGTCGTGGCGCACGTTGGGCAACCCGGCCACTTCGATGGTGTTGATGACGTAGTCGCTATCGGACAGGACCTGCGCTAGGTCGGTGCTAGCTTCCACCGTCCAGTCGCGCCCGGTGCGCTCGATCAGGAATTCGCCCATCTGATGAGCCAACTCCAGTCGCTCGGCGTCAATGTCCACCAACGCGAAGGTTCCACTTTCCAGCGCGGGGGTGAGCAGAAAGTCGCTCATTAGCTCGGTGGTAAACACGGCGCTGCCAGCGCCCATTATAGTGATCTTAACTCTAGACATCAGGCTATTTCCTCCATGTTCATAGCTCCACCACCGCTGTCAGATTGTGCGGTCGATCCGGGTTCAGCCCTTTCGCTATCGCCCGGTGGTAGGCCAGCCGCTGCAACAGTGGCAGATACAAGGGTCCACGCTCCCATTCGTCCAGGCCGCTACGCAGTTCGATGACATGGTCGGCCCGCCAGCCGGAGAAAGCCGACGCGTCCTCAATCAGTGCCAGTGTGCGTCCGCCCAGCCCCTGCATATCCTCCAGCACGCGGAGCTCCTCCGCCAGACCGGAGTCCGAAAGGAGCCCCACCACCAGCGTGTGCTCGTCTACCATAGACATCGGCCCGTGGCGGAACTCCAAAGGATGATAGGCCTCCGCATAGGAGAGAGACATCTCCTTGGTCTTGAGCATTGCCTCGTTGGCCAGGCCGTAGAGGGGGCCGCCGCCGAGGAAGAAAAAGCGCTCAATGTCCTGATTATCGCCCAGCCGCTGGGGCAGGTCTTCCAAGCGGGCCACCAGATCCTCCAGGGCGTCGGGGAGCCGACGCAAGCGTTCCAACTTTTCATCGTCGCGAGCCAAGGTAGCGACCAGAGCCTGGGTGAGGAGCAGCATGCTGGTGAAGGAGCGGGTCTGCGCCACGCTCTGCTCCTGCCCGGCGGGCGTGACCAGCGAGAAGTCTGCCTGCTGGGCCAAGGGGCTTTCGAGGTAGCATGTGACGGCCAGGACCGGTCCGAGTTTTTCCTTCCGGAAACGCTCCAACGCCCACAACGTCTCCGTCGTCGTCCCGGAACGGGACACAGTGAGCAGCAGTGTCCGGCCAGTGGGAACCAGGCTGGGGAAGAGCAACACTTCGGAAGAGGGAAAAGCACGGGAGGGGATGCCGGCACAGGCGGAGAGAGTCGCTGCGGCGGTCTGGGCCAAGTAATGAGTAGAGCCGCATCCCACGACGACAATTTGGTCAAAGTCCGCTTGATCCA
>JAKLPW010000476.1 GCA_022013675.1 Anaerolineae bacterium
GACACCGGACCTGGGACGAACGGTGCAAGGTAGCGCCTGTGCAGTCCAGGAGGGGAAAAGCATTGCTACCAGACATTGATTCTCCCCTTCTTTCTTTTCATTCTAAGCTGCACTCTTTAAAGGTAACTGAAATCAACGGCAAGCCCCTGGTGTAGAGCCGGCGCAGCAAGCTCTGCAAAGCAGCCTGGTCGACCTTGCCGGTCAAGGTAGTGACCGGCGGACCATCGTCCTCACTATCGACCGCAATCGTCATCTCTCCGACCCATTCTGACCATCTTGCATCCAGCTCTCCCGGCACTTTGATCTGGTAGGTTGCAGGTCGGTCCAAAGTAGGCTTCTGTTTGACTCTTTTCATCAATTGTCTCCTACACTCGTAGCTGAATCGTAGGTGATAGCCGTGTCATTCTTCGAAAATGCCATTCGGGGCACCAGGGTCTAGTTCGCGTAGCTTTTGTGAATGCATTGCGCTAGCAAGCAAAGTCTGGGTCAACTGGGGGAAACAGTTGACAAGGGCTGACACCAGACCTGGTACGAATCTGTAGGATTCGCCGAATCGGTGCATAAGTATCGCCGGTGCTGTCCAAGGAGGAAGAAGTATTGTTTCCGGATGTCTGGAGTTGAACGGTGACATGGTACGGGCAGTGGGAGAAAGCGCGCAGTGGCTAACGACCAAGCTGCACCTGCCGCTATGAAGCGCAGCGAAATAGCGGCAGGTGCAGCGCTCTGTTAGGTTTTGTCGTTAGGTACCACAGTTATGACTACATGTCCCTTTTTGTGCCCTTTTTCAACATACCTGTGAGCCTCGACAATTTGTTCAAACAGATAGCGTCTATCAATGACCGGTCTTATCTTGCCCTCCTCTATTAGCTCTTTGAGGAAGATTAGATCTTCAGTCTTTACGTCGCCTCCGGATCCGGAATCCTTATCAACGTTAAGATAGATCCCTGTCTTCGTCAGAGACTTTTTGCCTCGTGAAGACGAAATCTTGTCTACAGCGTCAAAGATAACGTCAAAGGTCTCACCGCTTTGGGTAAAATCCTCTTGAGTGTAATCAATTACCTTGTCGGCTCCTAGGGATCTCACCAGGTCCAAGTTGGTTGTACTGCAAACCCCGGTAACCTCTGCCCCAAAGTACTTGGCAAGCTGCACTGCATATGTACCTACACTTCCAGAAGCGCCATAGATCAGAACTTTTTGTCCGCTCTGGATATTTGCCTTTCTAAGAACATACAATGCAACATATCCCCCAGAAGCAACGCCAGCGGCGGCTTCTTCAAAGGTCATATTGGTCGGTTTTAGTGCCACCATCCCGTCTTCAGGCAGACATTTGTACTCGGCATAAGCCCCAAAATCCGACCAAAAGGTAGATGCAAAAACCGGGTCACCTTTCTTGAACAGCTTCACATCTTTGCCTACTGATTCAATTTCCCCAGCTAGCTCCATCCCCAGTATGGGGTTCCTTGGTCTTCTGAGACCAAGAGCGATTCGTGCAATGAGCCATTGCCAGCGAGGAACATCGAAACTTCGAATTCTCACATCCCCCACATGCACTGTTGTCGCATGAACTCTTACCAGTACTTCATTGTCCTTGGGAGTAGGCTTTGCTACCTCTTGGAGCTGAAGAACTTCCGGTGGCCCGTATTCTGTGCATACAATCGCTTTCATTTGGATCTCCTATAATATTCTAGACGTGCTGATGCTGTCTCGTTTCATCCTGTTTTGGCAGACGGGGAAGCGATTGCAGATGAATTGAATCCTTTAACGATCAGCCATATCGCTAGGAATATTTCATTCGAGATTATTGGAAGAGCAAAAATCAATCCTAACCCAATGCCGACCTCCAAGTTGAATGTTAATAATAGGTTCAATGTCAATATCAGTGTGGTTGCAATGAGGCCCCAGACTGATATGAATCGTGGAAGGAGTCTTGATTGATACAATGAATAATACAACAACAGAGCACCCAAGCTAAGAAAGACCGGAATCAACAGATCTGCCACAACCGCGCGTTCTGCAATAGATAAAGTGCCTACAGTTAGAAAACTGGAAGCATCCGAAGCTCCTGCTTTTAGATATTCCCGGCTTAATTTTACTAGTGATAGTGGGCTGAGTACAACAACACAACCGAACACGGACTCAATAATCCTCAAAGCAAGGTATCCAAGAGCCAACCTTTTGGAGTATTTTTCCAGGATTGAAAACATCAACACTCCAATTCCAACAACCGCAATGCCATTAATTAGCTCAAGGAGCGCTCCTATTATCACTTGGGTTTCATTTTCAGAAACAGCAATAAGATAATCCGGAGCAGATATAATAGATTCTACTAAACCACCACCTAGAAGACTCGCAACCATCGCGGTTAGAAATAGTACTCCCACAATTCTTGCGGTCTTTTTGTCTGAATTCATTTTTGCCTTGCTAGTCATCGTTTTTTCTCCTTTTTGTTTGTATTGAGATTGGTAAAGTCTTACAGTAGCATTATAGCAGCCAGAGGGTATTAGTGTCATACCACTGGAGTGTTATTTAGAGGGTTAATTGTAGGAATGGAAGGGGGGAATGGCGAGCAAATTCAGACACTGAGTAACTAGATGGAAAGCAAAATCCCCAAAGCCCTTGCCCTGGCAACCGCACCCGCCCGGTGGTGGGCACCGAGTTTACCGTAGATATTGCGGGTGTGAACCTTGACTGTGTTCAGGGAGAGGTAAAGCTTGCTTGCGATTTCTTGATTGGTCAACCCTTCGGCGATGAGTTGGAGTACTTCGAGTTCGCGGCTACTTAACGGCTCAACCCATTCAGATTCGTGAGTTTTGGGCGATAAGGTATGAGCCTGCTCTGGTTCAGAGACCGGAAATGCTGCCAACAATCGCTGAACGTAATCTGGTGCAACTCTGCGAGAGAGGGTCTCGTAGAGCAAACGAGCCATAGGCGGGCCTTCGTCCACAAAGATTCGGACATAGCCCTCCGGCTCAGCCAGCGTTAGGGCACGTTCCAGAGACACGAGAGCAGGAGGGATGTTGCCCTGCGCCTTGTGAGCGAGCGCCTGCAGCACAAGGATTTCGATCACGCTCCCCGTCCTCTTACCTTCTTCCGCCGCTTGCAGGAGGCGCTCCACCAGCCCTATTACCTCGTTAATGGAACCATCTACCCGGTCGCTCTTGTACCGGGCGATCAGCACCCTCGCCAAGGTCATGTGCTCGAACTCGCGCAGGTAGCTGAGATTGTCGTCAACGGATAAATCCCGCTCACGCGCCCAACCCAGGGCTTCAGCCAACCTGCCCTGCGCAACCCAAATCCGTGTCTTTAGCGCCGCTATGGGACGCACGTCGGGCAAGGGGGTTCGGACATAAAGGCGCTCCGCCTCGTCTAGCAGGTCGAGAGCGCCATCCAGGTCTCCCAGGGTCTCCTCTAGTCGTGCCTGAGCAATGCACCAGCGATACTGCCAATCCGGTAACTCAACTTGCTCGCCCAGCTTCTTGCCCGTCAGTAAGTCTTGTGCGGCAGCTTCCAGATCGCCCCGTTCACGGTGCAGCTTGCTGATTCCAGTATACACGTCCTCAGTTCCCAAGGGCATTGGTTTGGCGTGTTCAGTCGCAAGCTGCAATGCGTACTGATATGCACTTGCTGCCTCGTGGAGGTGACCTAGTGTCATGTTCATATCAGCCAGCACAAATGTGGCGCCGATTGCGCCAGGGGCGTTGCCAGCTCTCAGCATGCCGGCCATGCCATCGGAAAAGGTCCGGTGGGCTGCCTCCAGGTCTCCGCTTGCCCAGTATGTGAGCCCCAAGAGCGCAGTTAACGATGGGCGCCTGAGATGGTCTCCCTCTGGTAAGAGGTCGAGTGCCCGCTGAGTGTACTTGACGGTGCCGGGTACATCGCCAATGGCCTGGGCATGATAGGCACGGGCGGTTGCTAGCGACGCTGGCAGCGACCGAAACTGCTCTTCATCCACAACGACCATTTTGGTCGGGGGGTCTTCCAGTCGCTCACTTATGTCAGTTGCCGGCTCCAGCCAACGTTCAGCGTCCAGCAGTCTGGCTTCGGCGGCCTCCAGCTTGCCAGCATTCAGAAACGCATAGGCATACCCAACGCAGAGCACAGGTCTGGCGTGGACCAGTTCGTCCGGCAGCTCCTTTACCCAGCCAAGCCACGCGATTGACTGAAAACTCCCACTCCATGTTGGCCATGCCAGCTCGGCCAGGTCCGCCGCCCGCTCGAAATCTTCGGCAGCAATGGCATGGCGGACAGCATCGGCCGGCGAACCTTTGTGCTCGTACCATTCGCTCGCCCGCTGATGCAGGATAGGTATCTGGTCGGGCTGCTCCTCCATCGAGTGCGCTTGCAGAACATCTGCGAAGAGGTGGTGATAGCGATACCACTGGCGCTTGTCATCGAGCGGAACGACGAACAGATTGCCTCGCTCCAGGGCCTCCAGCATCC
>JAKLPW010000477.1 GCA_022013675.1 Anaerolineae bacterium
CACACGTTCTGACCTCTCAGTGTGTGCAGGTGAACGCCGAGGAGATTGCTATTCTCGCTCAACACGACGTGCACGTCTCTCATCAACCGCTCTCAAACTGTGAGGTGGGCGGCGGATTTGCTCCAGTGCCAGAGATGCTGGCGGCCGGAGTCAACGTCGCCTTAGGCACCGACGGCTACGTGAACAACTTCTTCGAGGTGATGCGCGCGGCCTCGATGATGCCGAAAGCCCGACTTCTTGACCCTGGCACGATGCCCGCGGGCACCGTGTGGACTATGGCCACACAGAACGGAGCACAGGCGCTGGGCTTTTCCGACCTGGGCACGCTGGCTCCTGGCCACCAGGCCGATCTTCTGCTCATGACCACCGACTTGCCCACACCCCTGGCTCCCCACAACCTAGCTGACCAGTTGCTGCTCTGGCGCAATCCACAACACTTACGCGGCGTCATGTGTGCCGGGCGTTGGCTGCTGTATGATCGCCAGGTGGTCGGTGTGGATGAAGAAGAAGTGCGAGCACGAGTAGCGGAAGCCGCCCTGCGTCTCTGGCGGATGGCTTGAGATCCCGAGGATGCATTATGTCTAATCTAACCACTACTCTCTGTGGTATCGAACTAAGGAATCCCCTGATCCTGGCATCAGGTCCTCTATCCTGGAGCGCCGAGGGCATCCACGCGGCTTTCGCCGCCGGTGCCGCAGCAGTGGTCACCAAGACCATCCGTCTCCAGTCCGCCGTCAATCCAATGCCCCACATTGCCGCGCTGAAACAGGGCAGCATGCTCAACATCGAGGAGTGGTCCGATCTATCGGCGGAGCAGTGGATCAAACGGGAACTCCCCGCTCTGGCCGATCGGGACGGCACACTCATCGCCAGTCTGGGCCACACTCCTGCCGAGGTCGAGGCCCTGGCAGCTCCCATTGCCGAAGCCGGGCCCGACATGCTGGAACTCGTCTCCTATCTAGCAGAAGACGCCGCCCCCATGGTGGAAGCGGCGAAGCGCGCGGTCTCGGTACCCGTGCTAGCCAAAGTCAGCGCCAACTGGCACAACCTCCCGAAAGTGGTGGACGCCTGCCTGCTAGCCGGCGCCGACGGCATTGCGGCCATCGATTCCGTCGGCCCGGTACTGCGGGTGGACGTGGAGACAGGGCAGCCACTGCTGGGATCCTTCGCCTGGCTCTCCGGCGCAGCGATTTTGCCCATTGCCTTGCGAGCCGTGGCCGAGATCTGTCTGCGCCACGATGTGCCCGTGGTGGGCACCGGCGGGACGGCGCGGGCCGAGGACGTGGTGGAGATGGTAATGGCGGGCGCGACAGCGGTAGGCATCCATACTGCACCGCTACTCCAAGGACTGGAGTGGTTTGGTAAAACGCTGGCACGACTGGAGCAGTGGCTGGACAAACGAAACCATGCTCGCCTGGGGGACCTGCGGGGCATGGCTCTGCCGTACTTGCGAGCACCAGTCTCTCACAACCCACTGACCTTCGCCTTTGACGCAGAAGCCTGCTCTCTTTGTAAGCGCTGCGTCACTGTCTGCGCCTACAAGGCCCGCCGTTTCACACCAGAGGGGCAGATGACCTTCGATGAGACCGCGTGCCGTTCGTGTGGCCTCTGCGTTTCGGTCTGCCCCAACGGGTCGCTTACTGC
>JAKLPW010000478.1 GCA_022013675.1 Anaerolineae bacterium
ACAAACTCGCCCGGAGCTGGCTCGGCTGAGAGCAAGGTGTTGCACTTAGAGCAACGCCTGCAGCTCAGATCGTTGGTTTCGCTCTTGCATTTGGGACATCGCTTATACATAGCCATCTCTCAGTTCACGCAGGGCATGTCACTAGAAGGTATCTTCCACATCCTGGGTCCCGTCAGTATCAGAACCCACATCCTGGGTACTGTCAGAATCGTATTGAGGGCCTGCCTCTCGGCTTTCCTCAAATCGAAGAACGGTACGGGTCCCCAGTCGGACGAGGTCCTTGTCCCGTAGTCTCTGCCCATCAGACGAAACTCTCTGGTCACTGACAAACGTTCCATACGTGCTGCCACTATCAAAAATGTAGAAACTATCCCTCTGAAAGCGAATTTCCGCCTGATCTCGTGACACCGGCTTGTCGGGGATATGGATCTGCGTGTCCTCGCGCCGGCCAATGGTGTAAGTTCGGCGATACAGAAGGAACTCATCCCCGGGCGACAGCTCCATGCTTCTTACGACGGTAAGTTTCGCCGCCGCGGGTCCGGCCATGTCCGCCTCATATCCCTCATCGATTGTCATCTCGTGGTCCGGGAAGTCCTGTGTCTTGTCGTCTTCGTCCCATTTCTCCTGATCCGGCCAAGCCCCGAACTCGTCTTCGTCCCCCAATCCTCCATCGTCTATCGGCCCAGTCTCCGTTCCTTTTCCTCTGCGTCGCAGCAGCAAGAACACCCCCCCTCCCAGGATAGCGATTCCAAGAAGCGCGACTGCAATGTAAAGTGCAGGATTCTTCGTGGATAGTCCCCCGTTTGGAGGGGACGTGGGAACTAGTGTGGGGTCACCGTGTATCACCTCGACCTCTAACCCCGCAGAAACGCACGTTTGCTCGTCAGACGTGTACGCTTTACCGATGATTTCAACCCTCCCCGCAGGGAAAGTCGCTGCATCCAGCCGGAACTCGTAAGGACGACTATCATCGGTATCTTGCAGCCGCGTATCCACGTAGAACTCCACCTGCGTAACCGCGGTCTGCGCCCAGACATCGGCGGTGTAGGTGACGATCCCCTCAGCCTTTCCCGGTCCCGTCACTTTGATAACCGGCAGTACTGAGGGAGCGGCCCAGCGGATCGAGTCGCCCTTGGTCGCTCCACGATGCTCGATCTTCACGTTGGCCAGATGCTCGCCCAGTGGTGCTTGGGACCAATAGGTAACCACATACTGACGCTTCAACTGCCTGGCTATGGTCTGAAACAGCTTGTCCAGCTCGGATGCCGTGGGAGCCACCAGCGCTCGTCCTCTGGTTTGCATAGACATGTACTCCAGATCGGCAGCGTTGATGAAAGGCCCAAGACCTATCGTGTATATTGGCACCTGAACGACAGAGTCGTTGGCCAGCTCCACCAAGTCCTCCCGGGTTCGGATGCTGCAGGGCACAGGGTTAGGATCCAAGCTCTTCTGATCGATTCCATCGGTTAGAAGCACCACAGCCCTTCGGCCCTTTTTCCTCTCTCCGGCTTTCTTCACCGCCTCATAGGCAGCGTCATACAGACAGGTCCAGCCCCGGTCGGCTTCTAGCTTAAAAACCCCCTCGTTGATCGCTTTGCCGTGATCGAAGGTGAAATCCAACAAAAGGCTTACATTCTCATTGAAAGCGTATATGGCAACTTCGTCCTCTTCATCAAGCGCGCGCACGAATCTCTCGGCCGCCTCCTTGGCCAGATCGATGGGGCGCTGGCCTGAAGCGTCGGGTTCATTCATGCTCCCGCTGATATCAACTACTAGAACGACGGCAAGCCCGGTAGAGGCAATCTCTACACTCTCGACCTCGACTTGCTCCCCATCCTCGAACAGCGCGAAGTCAGCCGCACCCAGGCCGGAGATGGGATTGTTCTCGGAGTCCAGCACACTCACATGAGCCCGAACCCAGAAACCGGCCACGCCTCCCTCGGTCTCCACCCCGTTGATAACCAGTTGATCTGCTCCCTGAGCCTG
>JAKLPW010000479.1 GCA_022013675.1 Anaerolineae bacterium
GACCTCTCCATGGGCGGTACGCGGCAAACGGTCGAGTTCGCCATTGCGGGCACGCTAGACCTCTTCCCCACCCAGTATCCGGACGATGAGCCCTTCTTCGTGGGCAATCTGGACTACGCCTTCCAACAGCCCACCGCGCCTCCCCCTTCGGTTGAACCGGTGGCTGCATGTCACGCCCTAAGTAATACCCCTTCGTGGGAGGCGCGGCGGTCTTTCATCACGCGGGGTGCTTTGTCTGCACGCAATTCCATGCATGACGGAGACTAGCCGCAGATCGACCAGCGCACTTACTACAGACATACACCAACAAACCACCACGAATAGTACCAACAGACCAATTTATAGGAACCTTGGCGGCGTCAACTGCTTCAGAGCACAACTCGCACTTTACCAAATTAACAGTCTTCTTGCACATAATCGTTCGCAACCTCCTCTTCTTCTTCAAGGACACACCAGTCACACACAACGCCGCGCTCACTCAGAACACCACAACGCGGGCACCTAGAACTCTTATCCCGTTCCTGACGCCATCGCTTTCGACGGCGTTCCATTCCTATCTTCATCAGTCTCTGCCTAACAGTCTCTTGGCTGATGCCAAACTCTATACCGATGTGCCGTAGCGAATATCCAGACGCGTACATTGACGCAAGATCCTGAACTTTAACATGATTGTGAGACTTCATCCCAGCAGTTGCGCGCTGTGATCTCCTGTTTATGCCGAATTCTATCATCTTACGTAACACAGCGCTTTGAGTAACACAAAGATGGTCTGCTATCTCACGCGTGCTCATTTGCTGTTCCCAATATAGGTTGTCTAGTAGCTCACCAGTCAATACGACTTCGTGTGTTTCCATGCTAGTACCTAACTGTTATTTCGCCGGTCTCCCGATCAACATGACGGTACCCGCTCACTCTGCCACCGCACGCCTTGAACTCATCCCAAGGTGTTTGCATCTTCGTGCACACCCACCAGCCTTCCGCCAATAAGTGTGACAGCGCGAGCAACGACTTGCTGTAACCAGCGCGACCACGATACTGACTATACCATAGCTGTAATGGCCCAGGTTTGAAGTGCATCACTGCACCTTTCAGCGTCTGCACATGGGCCGTTAGTAGCCTAACCCGGCCATAGGTAGCAGTAACCTTAAGAACCTTGCCTCCAGATACCTCACTACTTGGAGCGCATCCCATAGCGCTACAAAAACGTGCAGGTGTGTCATATCTCGACGTGAAATCAGAACCCATCTCAGCTAACACACGGAGCGCAAGCCATGGGCTTGTCCAAGGTACAGTAAGCATCCAATTCATATGTGTTCTGACTTCATCAGTATCAGCTATAGACTCAAGTCGTGATCTAGCGTCATCCATCTGCTTTTGTGATAGGTCAGCCTGCGCCATAAGAGCGTCCCTATAAATCATAACGTAATCAGGTAGGTCTTCCGGTATCATCTCGGCCAACATGCCGTGCCTCTTTTGTTGCGGGTGACAGCTTACAGCATCAAAAGGACTCATCAAACCAATGCGCCTAACTATATCCATCCTGGCCTTACCCGTTACCGCTTTCATAATAGGACAGCCGGCCATGGTAAGAGCGGCGTTGAGACGATTCAAGGACCTTCTCTTTGCCTGATAGCCGTCGTCGTACACTTTGAAGTACATTCGCCAACGACGCTGTTCTTGATCAGGTATGTTGCTTCGTCTAAGATGAAATGACGATGCTATCCGAGCGAGTGTGAAGGCGTCTTTCCTGTCACTCTTTCCTTCTACCCTCAAGAGTGCCTTGACGGTGGCAGGGTTTATAACAGCCACTGGCAAAGAGGCGAGTCTCATAGCATCGTAAGCAGCAAGATGATACTGGCCAGTTGACTCCAGGATAATCAAACCAGGATCAAATAGAGCGGATCGATGCACGAGAGCTTTGAATCCTACGAGGGTGTTAGGGAACTCTTCAACGGGGTGTTCTGGTGAATCTCTATCGTAGAAGCATGTAACAAGCAAATCTCGGTCTACGTCTATTCCTACTGTGCGATTGTGAAGCAACTCAGATCTAACCGCGCGAGCGGCATTAACTCTAGGCATGAATTCTTTCCTTAGTACCGTTAAGTCACACTTGGAAATAAGCCGTCACACGGGTAAACCCTCTTAGGGCATTCTTTTAGAGGCTCTCGACGAAAGGGAGCAGCAGCTACATGACATCCCGTGCAAAACACCAGTCTGGAAAGAGGCTCTCCTATGATTGAGCAAGATGAGTCGGGCTTTCACGGCTCAATACCATTAGAACATATGTTCAATTGACTGTCAAATGCGAATCAAAGGTATCAAAAGGTGACGAATCTATTAAGGAACGGTGTGTACTATTCCTTTGTGTCTTCGTGTCTTCGTGGTAAGTCTCCGAGTTCTATCTGTTCAATCTGCGAAATCTGCGTAATTTAGTACTAAACCATGGTTGTCTACGGGAAGGTCGTGATAAAAGATGGTGTTCTCACCTCCGATGCCATCACGGGGCCATTCGCCATCGAACCGAAGGCGCCACAGGTGTCCATTGGAGCACCACTAGATGGGGCTACGCTGCCAGAGGGGGTACCTTTTAGACTCAGGGGCTACGCATACGATCCGGAGGATGGTGTGTTGAGTGGTGAGATAATGGAGTGGGATTCTGATCGGGATGGCTGGTTGGGCCATGGATCCGATCTCCTGGTCGAGGGTCTCTCGCCTGGCAGGCACACGATCACGCTGCATGCCGCCGACGGCGATGCGCAGATTGGATCAGACAGTGTGAGCATTCTCGTAGGCAATTGGATCCACTTGCCGCTGGTCACCAAGGGCTAGTCGTGGCCGGAATGAGTGAGTCGCGAGAGAAAGTGGGTTCTGGGGGACGCGAGACGTCCCCCAGACACAGGGGAGACGCAGACTCGCCGGGTGGTGGGAGCTTCGTCTACAATGTCAGTGAGGGGTGGGCAAGCGTGATGCCGAAGCACCCGCCGCCGAGGGTCTTTGCCTTCGGACGTGCATGGTGGAGATGAAAGGCCGCGATGCCAACTGTGTGTGGGACTGGGACAACAGGCTACAGCTGCTACAACCTACGGACGTGGCGAGCGCGTGTTCGTCTGTTTCCCTGTCGGGTAACTCTCTCGGCCGTGTGGTGTTATAACGTTCGATATTGTACCCGCAAGTTATCTGATGGAGGAGGTTAGCATGACGAGAGTTAGCATAGTGACAGACAGTTGTTGCGACATCTCTGAGTCCGAAGCCAAGGAACTGGGCATAACGGTTGTGCCGGTGGTAGTCAACTTCGGAACGGAGACGTATACGGATTTCAACTTGACCAGAGACGAGTTTTGGAAGAAGACCGAGGAAGTCTGCCATCCTAGGAGCTCGCAACCGCCGGTAGGGGCCTTTGTGGAGGCTTTCAAGCCACTGGTGGAGGCGGGTCACGAAGTGGTCTGTGTGACCGTCACCGGTAAGATGAGCGGGACCTTCAACTCAGCTTCGACCGCGGCACGGCAGTTCGATGGACGGGTGACTGTCATGGACTCCCTTGCTCTCTCGTGGGGCATAGCACGTCAGGCTTTGGCTGCGCGGGAGGCGGCGGAATCCGGTCGGAGCGTGCAGGAGATCACTAAGGTTCTGGTGGACCTACGGGAGCGCAGTCGCATGTTCCTGCTATTCGACACAATCGAGTACCTGGAGAGGGGTGGGCGGGCCAGTCGTGCCATGCCGGCGATCAAGCGAGTAATCCGCTTCCTGGGCATCAAGCCGCTACTGACTGTGGTGGACGGCGAGCTGAAGCTGCTGGGGGCTGTCCGGTCGTTCCAGCGAGGGTTGACGCGTCTGCAGGAAGAGGTGTTGGCGCTAGGACCGCTGGAGACACTGGCGGTGGTACACATCCGGCGGCCGCAGCTTGCTCAAGAGTTCGCGGATCGGCTATCAGGTGAAGTGGGCTATCCACGGGAGAAGATCGTGATAGTAGAGACAGGGCCAGCCCTTTCATGTCACGGCGGGCCGGGAGTGATGGTCCTTCTCGCTATCCCGAAGGCGCGAGATGAAGTCTAGGAGGTTTGCATGTCCAATATACGTATAGTAGTTGATAATTCATGCGATATCTCTCCATCTATAGCCAAGGAGCTGGATATAACACTGGTACCTCTTGTGGTCAACTTCGGAGCAGAGACCTATCTCGACACCGAGCTTACCAGGGATGAGTTCTGGAAGAAGGCCGAGGAGATCTGCCATCCCACGACGTCGCAGCCGCCCGTAGGAGCATTTATCGAGGCGTATCAGCCATTGGTGGAGGCAGGCCATGAGGTGATCTGCCTGACCATCACGGGCAAGCATAGCGGGACCTATAACTCAGCCTGGGTCGCTGCCCAGCAGTTCGAGGGGCGGGTCACCGTTGTGGATTCCCTTTCCCTCTCGTGGGGTTTGGGCTGGCAGGCTCTGGCAGCACGGGAGGCGGCGGAGTCAGGCCGGAGTGTGCCGGAGATCATCGAGATTCTGGATGACATGCGGAAGCGCAGCCATCTATTTATCCTGCTGGACACAATAGAGTATCTAGAGAGAGGTGGGCGGGCAAGTCGTCTCATGCCCGTGATCAAGAAAGCTGTGGGTTTCTTCAGAATCAAGCCATTGCTGACGGTGGTGGAAGGGGAGTTGAAACTGCTGAGTGTCGCCCGATCGTACCAACAAGGACTGAAACGCCTGCGTGAGGAAATGGTCGGCCTTGCACCCCTGGAGAAGCTGGCGGTAATCCACATTCGGCGTCCGCAGCCAGCGGAACAGTTGGTAGAGGATCTGTCGCAGCGACTGGCCTATCCGCGCGACGAGATCTTGCTGGTGGAGACGGGGACCGTGCTCTCGTGTCAAGGTGGGCCGGGCGTCACTGCCGCTTTTTGTGTCGAGACGGGGTAGCCAGGGTAACAGGTGCGCTGGATCAGGGATGGGAGAAGTCGTAAGCTAAGAAGAGCGCCGTGGCGGGTAGGGTCCTGGCAGGAGGGTAGTAGGTATCGAGGAATCCGCACACACGGAATCCTGCCTTGAGATAGACGACCAGAGCGGGATTGGTAGCGGGGGCCTCCGCCAGCAGTGCCCGTACTTCATGCTCGCTAGCGTAGTCCAGATCTTTCTCGATCAATCGCGTGGCGATGCCCCATCGGCGATACGATGGAAGGACGAATATCTGGTTGAGGTTGGCGGTGCGATTCCACTCCTGGATGGTCACGCTGGAGAATCCCACAACGCGTTCTCTGTCCATGGCGACGAAGAGCACACTCTTGTCTTTCTCTACATAACCAGTCCAGTCGCGTCCTTGTTCGAAATCATACTGTTCATTGAGTTGGGCAACGATCTGAGCTTCCTGAACCGTTGCTTCACGATAGACTATCGCCCGTGCACGACACCAGTCGCGGAGCGCTTGCCTGTGGGTAGTGAAGGCGACGTCTTCTGGGATCCCTTCCGGTGGGAAGAGGGCGGCTTCAATGGCGTCATCGCCTGCCTGAAGTTCTCCTCCGATCGCATGGGCAGCATAGAGGACGAGGACGCCCTTGCCCTGTGGGGTGCCGTCGAAGGAATAGACATCCAGGAGGCCATCCAGTTCGACTCTCAGGCCTACTTCCTCCCACGTCTCCCGGATGGCTGCTTCTTCTGCCGACTCGTCCGCCTCTACGTATCCGCCTGGCAAGGCCCAATGTCCGGCCATTGGCTCTGCGCCCCGCCGCACTAGCACGACCTTGCCATTTTCCTCGACCAGGGTGCCGGCGGCCACCGTCGGGTTGAGATATACGATATGCCCGCAGTTGGGGCAGACGGGTCTTATGCGCTCTCCCATATCCTTTTCGACGAGGCGGCTGCCGCACTGGGAACAGAATGTCACTTCCATGTGTTCATTCTCTTGTCTTCATATTTATAAGCTGTGGAGCTCCATTGTAGACCATTTCCGCGAAGCTGGCAACCTGAGTGGCGAGGGGGGCAATTGACGGGTGGGGTTAGTTGTGCTAGAATAAACGGAGTTAGGATACTAACGTCTAGTAGACGGTCGAAAGCGTGCCCCCAATGTGACGTAGGTACCTCACTGCCAGGCTGGATATTGACGGACAGAAGTGCTTGGAGTACAATGCTGCCGAAATTCAATCTCAGTCGAAGGGAGACTCAAGGAGTTGCTAGAAGGGATACCTTTTCGTAGTGTTTCTATTGGTGAAGTTGCGTCGAAGTTAGCTGTCGATCTCGAAAAGGGGCTTGATGCTGACGAGGTTGAGTGTCGTAGGGCTCAGTTCGGTCCTAACGCGCTGACCGAACGTCCCCGGCCAGGCTTCTGGGAGCGTCTGTGGAATCAGTTGAATCAGTTTCTGGTGCTGATTCTCATTTTCTCGGCCGTGGTTTCGATGTTTCTGGGTTGGACTGAATACCAAAAGACCGGTGCCATCACGGAGTTCATAGATGCGGGTGCCATAGTGGCTATCGTTGTGCTGAACGCGGCCCTGGGAATGATACAGGAAGGCAAAGCGGAGGAGGGGCTGGCCGCACTCAAAAAAATGGCTGCCCCCAATGCGTTGGCTCTACGCGATGGACGCCTGCAGACGGTGCCTACCAGGGACCTTGTCCCAGGCGATGTAGTTGTCCTCGAGATGGGAAACCTGGTGCCTGCTGACGTGCGGTTGATAGAGGGTTTCAATCTGCGGATAGACGAGGCCTCTCTCACGGGGGAATCAGTCCCAGTGGAGAAGGATGCGCGGGCCATCCTGCCTGAGGATGCTGCCCTGGGTGACCGCAGAAACTGTGGGTATATGGGCACGATGGTGACCTATGGGCGGGGCCGTGGTGTCGTGGCTGCTACCGGCATGGCAACTGAATTCGGGAAGATCGCAACGATGATCCAGGAAGCGGAGGAGGATCCGACGCCTCTGCAGATCAAGCTGGATCAACTTGGCAAATGGTTGGGTATTGCTTCCCTCATCGTCTGTGGGGTTGTAGGATTACTTGGGATTGTGCGCGATCCCACGTGGAGTGTTCTGTGGCAAGACGGAGTTGGAGCCTATTTGGTGGCTGCACGCGAAACGCTGATGGAGATGTTCATGGTATCCGTCAGCTTGGCCATCGCTGCGGTGCCCGAAGGGCTACCGGCGGTCGTGACAGTATGCCTTGCCCTGGGAATGCAGGAGATGGTGCGTAGGAACGCGTTGATTCGTCGGCTCCCTGCCGTTGAGACACTGGGATCTACCACGGTAATCTGTTCGGACAAGACAGGCACACTGACGCAGAACAAAATGATGGTTACTCGGGTCTACGTGGACGATGTCGTTCTCACCGTGAGTGGGAACGGCTACGAGCCTGTGGGCGAGTTTTCTCGAGACGGGGAGGAGCTTCAGGGGACGGAGTATCCGGGATTGGATATACTCGCTAGAGTGGCTCTCCTTTGCAATGATGCGGAGCTACAGCAAGAGACCGGCGAGGGTGGGGTCAAAGGAAATGGCTGGCGCGTTGTCGGGGACCCGACTGAAGGGGCTCTGGCCGTCTTGGCGGCAAAGAACGGCATATGGCGCAAGGAAGTAGAAGCAGAATACCCACGGGTGGACGAAGTGCCTTTCGAGTCCGCCCGTAAGCGTATGAGTACCATACACCAAGCAGGCGATGGGGAGTACGTCGTCTATGTGAAAGGGGCTGCCGATTGGATCGTGGACCTGTGCGATCGGGTTTACCTGAATGGAGAGGTGAAGGAGATAAACGGGGAACATCGACGCAAGATTTTGGAGACCAACCGACTGATGGCATCTGATGCTCTGCGGGTTCTTGGCGTGGCCTATCGGCCACTGAGCGAACGTCCAAAACACGCTATTGCCGAGGAGATAGAGCAACAGCTTGTCTTCGTGGGACTGGCCGGGATGATCGATCCTGCACGTCCAGAGGTCAGGGGGGCCATTGAGGTAGCCGCTAGAGCTGGCATAAAGACGGTGATGGTCACCGGCGATTACAGGGAGACGGCGATAGCCATTGGCGGCGAGCTGGGTTTGCTGGATGGCGATAAGTCTATTCATGAGCAGGTCATGACCGGAACAGAGATGGATCGTCTGGACGATGAGAGCTTCGAGAAGATCGTAGAGGGCATACGGATCTATGCGCGAGTATCGCCGGCCAACAAAGTTCGTATCGTAGATACTCTTAAGAGACGCGGGCACATAGCTGCCATGACCGGCGATGGAGTGAATGATGCGCCGGCTCTGAAACGGGCCAATATCGGCGTGGCCATGGGCATTGCCGGCACGGATGTCTCCAAGGAAACGGCCGACATGGTGCTGGCAGATGATAACTACGCCTCCATCGTGTCGGCAGTAGAATAAGGGCGGATTATCTATTCCAACATTCGCAAGTTCGTCTACTATTTGCTTTCCTGCAACGTGGCTGAGATAATGATACTCTTCGTTGCTATGATGTTCGATCTAGGCCTGCCATTGACAGTCTTGCAGTTGCTGATTCTGAATCTCGTAACAGATGGAGCTCCTGCTCTGGCATTAGGACTGGAGAAGGGCGATCCGGATATGATGGAGCATCCGCCCCGGCCAGTGAACGAACCAATCATCAACGGTCTAATGATCAGAGGGACGATTGTCCAGACCATCGCCATTGCCGGATCAGTGCTGGCGGCTTTCTTGATTGGGCGAAGCTGGTACGGGAGCACAGGGATTGGACTTCAACGGGCCCAGACCATGGCCTTCGTCACGCTGTCAGCTTCGGAGCTTCTACGTGCGTACACTTCGCGCTCGGAGCGCTATCCGGTCTCTAGAATCGGAGTGTTCACCAACAAGTACATGCAGTGGGCTGTTGCCGTGTCTTCGGTGGTGTTGCTGGCGACTGTCTATCTTCCCTTCCTCAGCACAGAGATCTTTAGCAACCAGCCACTTGGCCTGAGAGAGTGGACCGTAGTATTACCACTTCTGTTTGTTCCGGCGCTGGTTGCAGAGATCAACAAATGGGTTGGGCTGCGATTGGAAAAGCGCCGTCGGGCGTTGAAGACTGCTGCTTGAGCAGCACGAAGGGGAATCGCTGGAGGAGACGAGCTACTTGATAATCAGCACGAACTCGCGTTTCTGGTTTTCAACTTGCTTTAACACGGCTCCAGTGGTTCCTCTATAGATGTGCTCGGAAGGAAGCGTGAGATCGCAGGCCAGAACAACCTGTCTTTTGCTGCCGAACACACTCGCTACATCTCTCATCAATGCAGCCATACGGTAGGGAGTGTCCATCAGCACGACAGGTAGGTTGGCTTTCCTCATGCGCTGCAGTTCCTGGCAGCGCTCTTTTTTGTTGCGTGGCAAGAATCCTCCAAAAAGGAATTGCTCCATTGGGAAATGGCACACAGATAAAGCTGCCATAATTGAAGAGGGACCGGGCACGGGCACAATCGGTATGCCCGCTTGCACGACTATCCTGAGTAGGAGGTGTCCGGGATCGGCAAACACCGGCGTCCCGCAATCAGATATCAAGGCAAGTGATTGACCCTGCTCAAGCAGTGCGACGATCTCTGGCGACTGGGTCTCTTCGTTATGCTCGTTCAAGAGGATGAGTTCGTTCTTGATGCCGAGTTTCTTGAGCAGGGTACTACCCTCTCGGTACTCCTCGCAGATCACCGCATCAACGCTTTGTAATATCTCCGTAGCCCTTGTGGTTATGTCCTTGTAGTTGCCGATGGGCGTGGCCACAATGAACAAGCATCCCTGCTCGGACATTCGAGTATTTCCTTGGACCTGATCGGCGGAAGATGACTGCATCAGAGGGTCCTCCCAGGATCAACCTCTCGGGGTCAGTGCCAATCTCCTGTGATACTGCAGGCAGGCCCCTGTTGACTACCTGGCGGCAGTAACTAGTGCACGACGGGATAAGACCGCCGCCGGTTCCGGCTCGTCAGATCCGGGCATTGTGTGGTAAGACCGGTGCTTCAGATGGGATCTGACGACCCCCTTTGAGCAGGAGACTCGCGGAGGATTTCCACCGAGCTGTACTAGCAAGGGGTAGCTCAAACCCTCTGGCAGTTATCCGTTTGCCAGGGATTGCCAAATCCCGGCTTTGTGGCTGGGTTTGACAACCCCCCTGGAGCCGAATAACTGCAAGGAGATCTCTTCTGAAGTGTACTGGGACCCCCTCCAATGGACTCTTGGAGAGTGTCGCGCAGGGAAAAACAGCTCTCGAGACGGAGCCTGTGCGAGACACGACATGGGCCTACACGTCCAGGTTCTGCACCTCTGTGGCGTGAGTTTGGATGAATCTTCTCCGGGGAGGGACCCTGGGGCCCATCAGCATGTCGAAAGTTCGATCTGCTGAGGCCGCATCCTCGACAGTGACCTGAAGGATGGTGCGGTTCTCGGGATTCATAGTCGTTTCCCAGAGTTGCGAAGGGTTCATCTCCCCCAGTCCCTTGTAGCGTTGAAGGCTGATGTTGGAAGATTTGAGCTTCTTTACTAGCTTGTCCTTTTCATCCTCCGAGTACACATAGTGGTGCTGCTTGCCAGCCTGGACGCGATAGAGCGGCGGTTGCGCGATGAAGAGGTGTCCGCTCTCGATCAGCGGTTGCATGTAGCGGAAGAAGAACGTCAAGAGCAGTGTGGTAATGTGAGCGCCGTCTACATCCGCGTCGGTCATGACGATCACCCGGCCATAGCGCAGGTTTTCAACGCTGAATTGCTCTCCGATGCCAGTGCCCAGAGCGGTTATCAACGCTCGGATTTCCGTGCTGCCC
>JAKLPW010000480.1 GCA_022013675.1 Anaerolineae bacterium
CCTTCACCCGCTTCGAGCCTGCGGGCCCGGTGCAGGGCAACGACTCGATCAAGTTCGCGACCTCGATCCTCGACTACGTGTTCCGCGAACTCGCGGTCAGCTACATGTCGCGCTTCGATCTCGGCCATGTGGACGTCTCCGAGTCGGGCTTCGATGCGCTCGGCAAGGGCGAGGACGAAGGCAAGGCGCCGGCCGACCAGAACAAGTATGTCTCCAAGGGCCTGACCCGCTCGCGCACCGACAACCTCGTCGTCATGCGTGCGCCGGCCCCGGCCGAGACCACCGACGCCCGCGCGAGCGGCAACGTCACCTCGCTGTGGCCCATCGACTATGGTCACACACCCATCGGCTTCCACTTCTCGGGGCTGGCCTACGAAAGGCCCGGCTGGGCTCTGGTCTCCACCTACGAGGGCGGTTATCCTGATGCCTTCACCTGGATGGACGACCAGGTCTTCGCCGTGGAGCTGAAGGCCGGCGGGCGGGTGGTGCGTCTGGCACACACTCACTCGGCTGTGAACTCCAACGTCGAGCACGACTACTGGGCCGAGCCCCACGCCAGCGTGAACGCGGATTTCACTCGCGTGCTCTTCACCAGTAATTGGGGCCGGTCGGGTACGGAGGAGGTCGATATGTACATGATTGAGCTGCCGGCGGATTGGGTGGAGAAGATGGCGAAGTAGAATAGTCCCTCGTGGGCTTCTTCTTCTCTTCGTGCGATGGCCCTTTCGTCCTGGCGGAAGGGAGCGGATATCACAGCCACCTGGATGCACCCGATTTGGTCATCGATGCTATCCGACAGGTGATGAAGGAGATCCCTCAGTAGGGTTGCGACGCTGAGGGCCCCGCTCCGGTGCAGAGGAGGTAGACGTGTGTTTGATCGAGCTATCACCCGATTGGATGGAGCGATTGCTTTGTATGTGGGTGCACGTGGGGTGGCGCGTTGCCGGCGGTGAGCCTTGCGAGTGCACCATATCTTGAGACCGCGTTCCTTACTTTGCATCCAAGTTCAGCCGGACCCATGGTTTGACTTGTCGGGGAGCCCCTTATACAATGCTGTAGAGGTTGACGTCGCGTTGCGGAGGGGCCTGTTTCATCATCCAAGTCCGATCCGTATGGTGGGGCGCATCTCAACAAGGGAAGGCTTTTCGGAGCTAGCGTCCCAATTGTGGCCCGTCATGCCTTCCAAAAACTGACTGCCTGTCCCACCTGCGGCATGCGTAAACGGCCTTTGGGAACAAACCCCGGAGATCCGGCGTGACAACCGGGTAGGCTCGCGAGTAGCTTGGAACGTCTGGCTGGTAGTACGTGGACTCTCTTTCATGATTATTGAGCTTCGCCCTTGACAGTTTCTTCAGTCTCTGGTATAGTCGGGGTACGAACAGATGTTCTGGGGACTAAGGGGGCAAGAAATGGAGTGGGTGAACAGAATCATTCTTGGTGATTGCGAGGAAATCCTGAAGGGGTTTCCAGACAATTGCATAGATCTTGTCTTCACGTCGCCGCCATATGCTGATCGGAGGCGGCAGACCTATGGCGGTGTCAAGCCTGATCAGTACGTAGACTGGTTCCTACTGAGGTCGGAGCAGTTCTTGCGGGTTCTAAAACCTACTGGAACTTTCATACTGAACATCAAAGAGAGAGTTGTCAATGGCGAAAGACACACCTACGTCGTTGACCTGATTCCTAGAATGAGAGCCCAGGGATGGCTATGGACCGAGGAATTCATCTGGCATAAGAAGAACTCGTTCCCCGGCAAATGGCCCAACAGGTTTAGGGACTCTTGGGAAAGACTGCTTCAGTTCAACAAGCAGCGCAAGTTCAGCATGTATCAAGAGGCGGTCATGGTTCCCGTTGGGGATTGGGCAAAGGATCGTCTCGTTAACCTAAGCGAAACGGACAGAATCCGAGATGAGTCGAGAGTCAGGAGTGGCTTTGGAAAGAACGTTTCTAATTGGGTCGGGCGCGACAAAGTATATCCGACGAATGTCCTCCACCTGGCTACCGAATGTTCAAACAGAAATCACAGTGCTGCCTTTCCCGAGTCACTGCCCGCGTGGTTCATTGAGCTGTTCACCCAACCTGAAAATGTAGTTCTAGACCCGTTCATTGGATCCGGGACTACAGCCGTGGCTGCAAAACGTTTGGGACGAAACTACGTGGGAATCGACATAAACGAGAGGTACTGCCGCATGACAGAAGAAAGACTACGGCAGAGTCAAGCGCGATTGCTGGAATCGCCTGAAACCTTCCAGGTAGGAGAGATGCCATGAATCCATTGACGATGTGAACGTCTATGTCAACCAAAACATAGTGGATTTCCATCAGAGAAGGATAGTACTACTGGAGAGGTTGCGGCTTAGTAACCTGCTCAAGAAGAATCCATATCTGTTCAAGGCAAAGAACATAACCTCCGCTGCAGATTTGGTTGTCGGCCTGCTTGATGCTCGCCTGTCATCATCTGAGGAGAAACTGTTCGGGGATTTCCTTGAGGATTTGGCCGTTTTCATCGCGAGCAGGACCTGTGGGGGTCACAAGTCAACGGCACCAGGGGTGGACCTGGAGTTTGAGAGCATATGACTTGGACAGATTCTTGCCGTGAGTCTTCTTGCGGTTAGGTGAGTGGACACGTTGTCCAGTGAAGCACTGCGTTCAATCTGGAACTCAAGAAGGTGCCGAGGGTGTGAGAGTGACGTGTGAGCCCGCAGCTTCTCTCTGGGAAGGGAGATCGCTGCGGGTTTTCGCTTGACGGACCCGCACGACCTGTGGCCTGCCATGCGGCCGCTCAACATCCGCGTGGGTGTGTGCCCCGATAGCTGTCATCTGCCAGTTGCTGAGAGTCGCCCGGTGTCGAATTCGACCCTACCCTGTCCCTTCAGTTCGGCGTACCAGGTGCCCGGCTCTTCAGAAGAGCCGGGCACCTACCTGCTGTGGTGGGCGATGATCTGCGACGCGGTGAGATCTTCCGTGTGTGAGGTAACATGCCCATCCTTCACCAGCGTCACCTCGTAGCCCAGGCTGGACGGGCGGCGGGCGATGCGCGAGCCGTTAGCCGGCGGACATCAACAGACGAAAAGAGGTAGATGATGGAAAAGATACCCTGGTCGGGAAAGATAATCTCCGTACAACCTCGAATCCGCCTTACTCGGTCATTCGATGAGCGCAGTCACAGCTATCTGGGATACTGTCTGGTCGTTGAAGGAGTCATCGGAGACGAGAGTCGTCAGTTCTCAATTGGCGTCGGAAAAGCCGCGCATCGCAAGCATCAGTTTCAAGTTGGGGATGAGGTAGTTGGAGAGTCTCTCCCCGTTGCCGATGAACGCAAAGAACCGGTGGAGTTCTACAAGACGAGCAAGCTGAAAGTATTGAGGCGGTACGAAGGAGGGACTGAGTCTCCGCCGCCTTGGCATGGTGTTGCTGAAGAGCTCGAGACGTACCGTCAACGCGGTCACCGCCGCTTATCGGCGCGCACCTACAAGAGCAAATGCAGAAGCTGTGTGTGGGGCTGTCGGATGCCGGTAACGATGATCGTGGATCACTGGAACCCGAGCAAGAAGCGCTACCGCTTCGAGACGTTCTGCTATGGGCCAAAGTCTTGTCGCGTGTACAGACCTGGGCCAAAGCGGACAGTACCAGGGCGGCAGGGCATGACGTGGGAAGAACCCGATTGGCTCGACGAGGAATCGACGGCACATCGAGGACCGGACGAGTAGCGTAGCATAGCCCCTTGTGGGCGGGCTCGTGGGCGGGCTGTTTCTGAGCGACCGGATGTGCTAAAGGCGATGACCTGCGGCGCGATGACATCGTCCGTGTGACAGGTGCTGTGCCCGTCCTTCACCAGCGGCATCTCGTGGGACAGGTGGAGGAGGCAATCGGAAAGTGGCCTCCAAGATCGAGAGGCGCACGCCCACAAGGGGCTAGGGTACCGAAGAACCAGACCAGTGTAGTGGAACAGGCAATCAGGCGGTGGCTTTCTGGACTTGCACGTATTACAATAATGTGATAGAATTGAGATACGTATTACGAAATGCTGATCGATATGGAGGAAGTATGGACGCGGTAACGGTTTCTCCCAAGTTTCAGATTGTGATCCCTCGCCGGATTCGTCAGTCGCTCGATATCCAGCCCGGTATGAAGGTGCAGGTCATTCGATATGGGGACCGTATCGAGTTGATCCCCTTGAGACCCATTGAGGAGGCACGAGGTTTTCTCAGAGGTATTGACACGACGGTGGAACGGGAGCAAGACCGAGTATGAACGTGGTAGATTCCTCCGGCTGGCTGGAGTACTTTGCCGATGGGCCCAATGCGGACTTCTTCGCGCCAGCGATTGAGAACCTGTCGGAGTTGATCGTCCCGACCATCAGCATCTACGAGGTGTTCAAGCGGGTACTCCAACAAAGGGATGAGAGCGACGCATTACAGGCGGTGGCGGCGATGCAGCAGGGTCGTGTCGTCGACCTGGATGCGGCGATCGCCCTAAGAGCCGCCAAAGTCTCGGCCATGTCCAGGCTGCCCATGGCCGATAGCATCATGTTGACGACGGCTCAGATGCACGATGCAGCGCTGTGGACGCAGGATGCGGACTTCGAGGGCCTGGAGGGAACGCAGTACATAGAGAGGAAGTAGCATCCCCGTGGCAGGTGAAGCGCAACCTGTTGGACGGCCTGGCGATTGCTAGTATCCTGGCCTCAGCTTGGGTCGCTGGATTGACAATCAAGCTAGATGTCACGCGCTTCCTCCAGTTCGACGAAGCAGGTGCCCG
>JAKLPW010000481.1 GCA_022013675.1 Anaerolineae bacterium
AAGTATCTATCTGCAAGTCAGTGATGGCTTGCCAGCCACAATTGTTCAGGACCAAGATTAGTATCGGGATCTCGTACTGTACCGCCGTGGCCAGCTCTTGCATCGTCATCAGGAAGTCCCCGTCCCCCACAATGGCGGCCACGGGCCGTTCGGGAGCCGCCAGCTTGCACCCCAGAGCCGCCGGCATCGCCCAACCCATCGTAGAGAAACCTCCGGTGGTAATGCAGGTGCGCGGCAGGCGGAAGGGAAACTCCTGGAAGACCTGCGCCTGAGCGTGGCCGGAAGAGGTAGTGATGATGGTCTCATCGGGCAGACAACCCCGTACATCTCGAAGCACGCGAGACATGGTGGGCGGCACCCGGTCGGATTGAAGCAAAGGAGCGGTGAGAGCGAACCATTCTTCCTTCTCACGATGGATCTCAGCCGCATAGGAGCTGGAGCGCCAATCGCGGGGTTTCCCGCACTCCCCCAATGCCTCCACCAGAGCAGACAAAGCCATCCGGGCATCGCTGACGATACCCACTTCCACGGGATAGTTCTTGCCGATCTCATTGGGATCAATGTCTATGTGGACGAGACGAGTGGGCGGAATGGAGTAGGCGACGCCATGGCGATAGGAGCAGGTAGCCTCATCGGCGAACCGGCAGCCCACGGCCAGGATCACGTCCGCCGAAGATGAGAGGTTGTTGCCGCAGGTGGTACCCTTGGATCCCGCATGTAGGGCATACAGGGGATGATCCTCGGGGAAGGCCCCCTTGCCCATCATGGTGGTGATGACAGCGGCACCCAGGGACTCGGCCACCTGGAGCAATTCCGCCTCACCTCTGGCGGCAACTACGCCGCCCCCAACCACGATGACCGGACGTTTCGCCGACCAGAGCAGGTCGGCCGCGCGTTCTACTTCCGCCAGGTCAGGGTAGACAGTCCCCGTCGGCTGGCGCGAGAGCGTATCGGACACGGTCATATCGACGTCGACGGCGTCGCATTGCACGTCCATGGGAAGATCTACCAGTACCGGGCCTGGCCGACCAGAAGTCATGATGTTGAAAGCCCGAGCCATCACTCGTGGAAGCTGGCTCGCGCGGGTGACAGACCAGTACCGCTTGACCACTGGCTCAAGTACGCGAGGGAAATCAGCCCAGCGCAAACGCTCGATCTCCTGAAGCACGCCCGTGCCACGCATGTGGGTATGCACGTTGCCGGTCAGCACCAGGACGGCCGTTGAGTCCACGTAGGCGGTTGCCACTCCCACGGCAGTATTGATAGCCCCAGGGCCTATAGAAGTGAAGACGGCCAGTGGCTTGCCTGAGACCCGATAATAGCCATCCGCTAGATGAACAGCAGCCTGTTCATGCCGGGCCTGGATGACCGGGAGTTCATCCCGGCGACGACGCAGGGCATCTACCAGTCCGAGACAGCCGTGGCCCGGGATGCCCACGATGTAGGGGACTCTGTGCTGAATGAGGGACTCAACGATGATTTCACTGCCGGTCAATAGCATTAGGGTCTCACTTTCCGGGAGTATGAATGGGGAATAGGCTTTTGATCTGCTCCATTGAAAGAGCCGCGGCACGGGCCGGGTCTTTTTCCAGCACCTGATTGTAATAGGCAAACGCCTCGAATTCGACGGACAGAGCGCCGTCGTACTCTATGTCGTCCAGAGCGGCCGCGAAGGCCTCCCAGTCGACTACACCTTCACCCAGCAAGGGGAAGGTAAACTCGCGGCCGACCATCCCTGGTCGCCCGACCACGTCCTTTAGATGCACGTGCCGAATCTTGGGGCCCAGACGGCGAACTGCCCAGGGTACGTCATTGTCGTAGAGCTGAAAGTGCGACGGGTCCATATTGACGGCCAGGAATTCAGAGTCGAATCGATGGAGGAGTTCTTGAAGTGTGTAGTAGTCTCGACAGAGGTGGCCGAAGACGGCTTCGACGGCCAGGTAGACGCGATGCTGCTCGGCCAGAGGGAGCAGACGCTCGAATGCTTTCAACACCAGTTCCCATGCTTGTCCATCGCTGATGTCTACACCCAACCGTGGCGCGCTTGGGTTCCAGGGTGCCGGACCGGTGAAGAGATTGAGGACCGTTATACCCGCGCGGGCCGCCGCCGGGATAGAGGCCGCCACCAGCTCCACCCTCTCCTCATAGGCACTCTGGTCAAGAGTGACGAAGTCCCGCTGGATGACAGCCTCAGAGACAATCAGCCCGTAGCGTTCCGGGATGCGCACCAGGTCCGCCAGTTCGTCAGGACTCCGGCTGGGATGGAAATGATCCATGGTCCATCCCACAGCCCCGTAGCCAAGGTCGGCCAGGCAGCGAACCACATCTTCGACGGGCCAGGAGCGGAAGCCCAAGGAAGCCATGAAGCCAAAGCAGCGACAAGCAGGATTGTTGGTCATTGTTCAACACCGTTGTCATGTACTAAAGATAAAAAAAGGGAATCCTGTGAAGGGAAGGACGGGACACTCATTTGACTTAAACCTCCTGGTAACCGATCAGTCGCGAGATTTGCCCCGCGGCCTGCAACACAATTTCCCCCAGCTCGGGAATACGCTCCAGGGTCACGCGAATCGAGGGACCCGAGACGCCCATCGAGGCCACTACCTTGCCGCGGTAATCGCGTATAGCCGCAGCCACGCAGCGCACGCCCGAATCGAACTCCTCATCGTCCACCGCGTAGCCCCTCTCGCGAACGGACTCCAGATGAGGGATCAACTCGCGCAGGGTCGTCATGGTGCGAGGCGTGTAGCGGGTCAATTCGGGTTGTTCCAGGACACGAGCAAGATCCTCAGGCGATAGATGGGCAATGAGAGCCTTCCCGATGGCAGTGCAATGGAGCGGCCCATGCCTTCCGATTTCGGTATTCACGTTGAGAGTGGCGTTGGATTCCTCCTTCTCAACGTACACGACATGGCCTTCACTCAACACCGCGAGGTGAGCGGACTCTCCTGTCCGGTGCTGCAACTCCCTGAGATATGGCTTGGCTATCCCTCGCAGTTCGATCCGGTCCAACATCTGCCGGCTCAGCTCAACGATCCGCAAGCCCAGCCCGTATCGTCGGGTATCACTGTCCTGCTCCACAAACCCGTGATTGGCCAGGGTATGAAGAAGGCGAAAGGCTGAGCTCTTGTCCACCTTCAGAATCTGGGCCATCTCGGTAACACCCACCGGTTGAGCGGCTTCAGCCAGGATAGTTAAAATCTCCAGCCCTCGTGCCAAAGATTGGATCTCACGCCCAGACTTCTTCGCCATGTCACCCCTTCCTGCTACTCACGCTACCTATTGTGTATTATACAACAAAGTTTCTGTGTTGTCAACAAGCAAATACAACCAAGTGCAACGCACCTGTAGAGGCGTTGCACTTAATTCGGAGGTGTCCAACCACTTAGGCCGCTCCTCTGATCCAAAACAGAAAACCCGACCCGCAGACAATCCTTCTGCTGATCGGACAAGGGGGTGCCCTACTCGTGTAACCCCGATGCAGCCTCGGCGCGCATCGCCGAAGAGAAAGCCATAGCCCTCCCACAACCACGTGAGTTGCGCTGAGAACTGAGATAGAGGTCCTCACCGACTGGGAGAGTAGGTTTAGAACGGCGCTACTACTACCAGTACCAGGGCCCGGAACACATCGAACTCACCATCATCAGTGCCCCCAGCAACATGATAAGCATTACTGGCAGTAGGCATCCGCATCCGGGAGGCCCCCAGAATACCGGACGAGGTCGCCTCCAACGTCGCGGGCGAAAGAAAGGCCGCCGCCATCTGCGATACATGCATGGATGGTGCCACGGGCGCCTGAACACTGTTTTTCCATCCTTCTTGTGCATCAGTTTCCGTCCCCTGGGGACTACCTACGCCGTCAGGTGACGGTCATCGTGCCTCATCTTCGCTCACATTGTAGCACGAGTACGAGGTTTTTTCCTGAAATGGTGCTGACAGGAGGCTGACAAACACGGGACGCGGCGAGAAGAATCGAGATCAAGAGGTAGTTGAATGTAAATACTGCTCGGCTTCCGTGCAACACCGATAACCTCACGCAAAGACGCCAAGAACGCTAAGAAATCGCTTGACCTTCTTCTTTGCGCCCTTTGCGCCTTTGAGAGAGTACTGACAGTGTATTCCCCCCCAACCATTGGCGCATCATCTCCGACCCGCACTTCCGGGATCATCGATCTCGATTATCCTATACGGGTGTGCATTGACTACCAGCGTCTCTCCATACCGGGTAGTCCGAGGCTGTCGGCGGTCGTAGACGTGAGAGTGACCATGGATCAGGTACTGAGGCTTATAGCGACGCATGAATCCCAGGAATGCGCGAAAGCCAGTGTGGCAATGATCTTTGCCATCGTGGATCTCAAATGGGGCCGCATGAGTGATCAAGATGTCCACCCAACGTCCCTTCAGGATCCGCCGCAAAAACAGTTTCGTCCCTAATCTGGCCACCTTATGCATCATCTCATTCTGCGTGTACTGGTATGGACCCGGCTTGTAGCGCATGGAACCTTCCAGCCCAGCGATCAGCAGCCCCTTGTGCTCCACGACTCTTCCGTCTACGTTCACGCAGCCACCCGGGCACGGAAGCGCCTTAGAGATATCTGGGAGCAGGAGATCCTTGCTTTCAGTGTAGACACGCGGCTCGTGATCGTGGTTGCCCTTTACATAGTACAGAGGAACATTCAGCACCGTGACGATGAACTCGAGGTAATAGGGCGGCAAATCGCCACAACTCAAAACCAGATCCACATCGGCATAGCGAGTCTCGATGTTGCTGTTGTACAGTTGCGGTACCACTTCATCACTGATCGCCAGTATCTTCATCGATAGTTCTCTTTTCTGCCCATCAGTACCACACTTTGTCAAGCTGTTCCCGGTAGTCCAGCAGGAGGCCGCCGAGTGCTCCATTCAATCATGAAGTACGCCTCGGCGCAGAGCTCGCTATCGGCGCTCGGCAGAAGCAACTTCCCCTCGTAAATCCCCCGATAGGCTTCTAGCGCTTGCCCAACAGCCGTTCCTCCGACCATAATTCTACCTGCGAAGCAGACGCTCCAAGTATACCACTGGCCGGATGCCCTTGCAAGACTTTCCTTAAGTAGTGCATCGCACCCGAGAGAAGTCCTCACATTGATGCATTCTCCATAGTCTGCTATAATGAACCGAGAGCGCTGAGAAAGAGTAGCGGAAAGCATCTAAGAACGACACTGGCTGCCGTAGATGACAGCCCTGGAGAAAACCATCATATAATGCGACGAACTATCAGAATACCAAAAGCCGACTACCCCCAACTGACTCCCTTATGGATAGCCGTGTTCATCGACATCCTGGGGTTCACGATCCTCATCCCTTTCCTGCCCTTTTTCAGTCAGGAGTACGGTGCACCCCCCTGGCAAATCGGATTGTTGCTATCGACCAACGCCCTCTTTGGCTTCGTCTCGGGCCCCATCTGGGGAGCCCTGAGCGATGCCCGAGGACGCAAGCCAATGCTGCTGATTTCCCAGGTTGGGACGCTGATCGCGTTCCTGATGCTCGCTTTCTCCAATAACCTGACGATGCTGTTCATATCCCGCGTGGTAGACGGGATATTTGGCGGCAACGTCCCCATCGCGAAGGCCATCGTCGGGGACGTGGTCGCCCCCAAGGACCGCAGCAAAGAGATGAGCAACATCGGGGTCGCTCACGTGCTCTCATCGCTGCTCGGGCCGGGCCTGGGAGGGATTCTATCACAGTGGGGTATCATCGCACCCGGGCTTTTTTCGGCCGCCCTAACCTGCTTGACCATCGGCTTGACCATCCTCTACCTGAAGGAGTCTAATCCGGTCGCCAGGCGCTCACCCTCGCAACAGGCTTCGAACCCTGAGCCAGGCAGACGTAGCCTTGGTAAGGGTTACCCTGCGAAGGGAGAAGCATCAGGATTGCCGTCAGCAGGATCGCCGCCGGCAGAGTTACCGCCGGCACAAGAGAGCATCTGGAAGAACGGTACCGCTCGCTACCTGCTTCTCCAGTGGGGCTTCCACACGCTCTCATTCATGCTCTACATCTCCTGCATTTCACTGTTCGCTCATCTCAAACTGGGCCTGAACGCAGCGCAAGTGGGTAGGCTTCTGATGATTGCGGGCATGGTCCGTGTGTTCATTCGGTTTGTGATCTTCATTCCCCTCCTGAATTGGTTGGGAGACAGAAAGACCTCGCTTGTTGGCCTTGTGACCTTCGTGGTCGTGTTTCCCTTGTTGGGCTTCGTGGAGAATCAAGTCCAAT
>JAKLPW010000482.1 GCA_022013675.1 Anaerolineae bacterium
GACCTCTATGGATTGCTGCGAATCAAGCGGGGAGCTATCGGAGACGTCCTTGGTCCGGACACCATTCCTCTATCCACCGTGTTGAGTCATCCCGATGTAGACCTTCACCTGAACGGCTCCCTCCCCGACAGCGCCATTCTCCGCCCCCTCTTCACGGCCCGCTCTTTCCAACTGCTCTTACAGCACAACAATCACGAATTCCACGAATAGGCGAATGACACGAATACTACAGAGGCTACTCGTGGACTGCGCCGAAAGAAGGGGGATTCACCGCAGAGCACGCAGGGTTTATAGATGTTTTACTAGGTTTTCTCTGCGCTCTTAGTGTTCTCGGCGGTGGGAGAGTGCTTTTTCCAGACTAGTCATTCGTGAGATTCGTGATACTAGAAGTGGTGCGCCCAGAAGTCGGGGTAGGGCTGAAGCAGGAGCGGTTTTTGGCAAAGGGCCTGCAATCTCCCCAAAGCCCCCAGCTCCCTTTCCCACCCCAGCACTGGTTCCGTCACGTCCTTGGACACTTCGCGCGATAGGGCATGGTAGAAACGTCGGCCTGTGAACACGGAGACCAGGAGCTGAAGTGCCACGAATGACAGGACGAACACCAGCGCAACGACGATCAGAGCCTGCCGGAAGTAGTCGGCCGAGAGGTAGTCCTGAGCAAGAAACGAGCGCAGGGTCTCGACACATATCCATACCACCAGGGCCAGGGTAGGCGCGTTGAGCAGTACCTGTAGAGGCCAGGCCGCTAGACCCCGCGCCGTGGCGTCTACTCGACCTTGGAAGGCTTCCCGCCAGCGAGACACGGCTTCATGCTGGTATTCGGACGCCCACTCCTCCCAACGTGTGGTGTCGCGCACGCGGACATCGAACCCCGCTCCCACCAATGTGTCCGCCACCGGCGGCCATTCGCTGACGTACAGGCCGCGCAGCACGAAGGAGAGGACTCCGGGCTCAGATGTGGTTTCGGTGGGAGAAGTGCCCTGACCCACGGAGTTCTCTCGGGCCAAATTTGATGCCATACGATGAGAGAGTCTTATTGGGCTTCCCCGTCTGACCAAGCGGACCGCAGCGGAAGCGAGACGAAGGAGGATGCTCCATAGCCCGATGAGCCATCCCACCGGTCCCCACCACCGGGAGCTCAACGCTGCATAGAGCGCTACGCTCGGTGCTGATCTGATCTCCTCGTTGCCTACTCTCTGGAACTCTCCAAGTAATGCCCTCGTCGTCTTCTGGCTGAAGCTCGACAACTGGCCCTGGGCCTCTGCCCTCTCCTGAGCCGTCTGCGTCAGGGTTTCCGAACAGTGCGAGCGTATCAAACTCAGAAGCTGTTCTGCTCTCACCAGCCGCCGGTCTACGACCTGACCCATGGATCCAACGTAATCCGCGAGGAACTGCTTGACGTTTTCTGTCTCGTCAATGTCGTGCAGCGGTTGCTCGTCCTCTGGATAGAAAGCCTCTGGTGCGCTGCTCTTGGCCGACGTCAGGAATACGGTTCCGGGAGTGATGCTCCATTCCTTGGCTATCGTCCGTTGGAAGTCGGGCACGATCACCTCTTCCAGTTCCGCCCTGGGCACGCGATCCACCTGGTTGAGAACCGGGATGACGGCACCCTCAGGGAAGCGCTGAACGTGCGGACGGAGAAACGCAATGTTATCGTGCATCTTAGGGTTCGTAGCAGGAAACACGGTGACGATGAGGTCCGTCTTCTGAAGCACCTTGGCGAGCAGGGCCTGGTTTTCGGGCAGCGTATTGGTGTCAGGTGCGTCAACGAGTGTGAGATACTCCAACCCCGCCGCTTGATGATCGATCACTACCCGCACGCGATCTGCTCCGCAATGACGAGCCAGCCCCTCCGCATCGGCGAGGGACTGAGCATAGATGATCACCTCGCGCGTCGTGGGCCGCTGCCTGCCGGTGACGGAGAGTTCTTTCCCGGCCAAGGCGTTCAGGAGGGTGGATTTCCCCGCGCCCGAAGGTCCCACCAGCGCGACGATGAGCTTGTGTCCCCAAGATGCCTGCAGCTCTTCTATCTTCTGTCGAGACCAGGCGATCTCAGCCAGTAGCTCACGGCCAGGGAGCCATGATTTCGCCCTGTGCAGATGGCTCTCAATGGATTCTAGCTGGTGGCCTATCCGTTCGAAGGCCGACACGGCTCTCAGATAGGCCTCGTCCTCGTGGTAACTCTGGGTGGAAGCGCTCATCGGTTGTCTCCCAGTCGCATTAGAGCCGATTCAACTGCATCGAAGCGAGAATCAACAGAGTCGGGTACCTGTGCCAGGGCTCCGATAATGGGTTTGCAAATCGTGTGTTCGAATAGCCTGATCACCGCCTTCAAGCGGCGCTCGAACCAGAGTTGGAATACCGGCGCGATGAGGTCCTCCAGTTGCTTTCGCTCCGCGTTGCTGAGATCCAACGAAGGCGGTAGAGAAACCAGGGCCCAGAGGTCGTTCACTCCGAAAAGAGCCCTCACTCTAATCCAGAGTCCCGTACCGACCGGTGGTGGTGTCTTGGTCACGAGAACATACGCCACAGCCAGCAGAGGAGGAAGAGAAGGGAGGAGTGCGAAGACGGTTTCGAGAGCTTTCTCCTGCCAACTCATTTTCCCGCGCAGTTGTGCTATCAACCCGCGCAACTCGGCCTCGATGTCCAGGGGCAATCCGGCCAAGGATGGCACCACGCTACGAATGACCCCCGCGATCCTCTCCCAGTCCTGTTCCAGGATGTCTCCCTGTCGCTGCATTATGATATCCGGCACCGGGACATGGAGATTCAACGTGCCGGGTTCGACAGTCTCAATCAAGGGTTCTCGTTTGGGGCTACCGCTCTCTGCCTGTGTCCGCCGGACCTCCCCCACGAGGGGATCCCCAACAGGTACTCGAACGATCAGTTGATCGTCCATTAGGCGGTTGCGCAACCCATTCGCAGCGGCGAGAAGGTCGTGGGTCAGCTTCTCTTCCACATCTGGCTCTGAGGCTTGATCTGCTGCGTCGCCGCGAGTCCAGCGGTATACTGCTTGCCCAGCTCGAATCGCCCCCCGCACCAGGTAGCTGACCGTACCACCGAACCAACGCAGCACCTTGACGTGGGCAGGGCTGGTTTCCAAAAACAGCTTGATAGTGAGTCCTATGGCTTCTTGGATTGGGAAGGCTTGCAGGGCTTCGGCCGCGTCCTGAGCCATGGCATACTGCAATGTCTGGCGGTATATCTCAATGGCTCTGGCCTCACTGTGAGCTTGGCGCAGCATCTCGTTGGCGTCATTATGGATCTCTCTCAGGTCTGCCGCAAAGACTCGCCGCTTGATTTCGGCCACGTTGAGGCTATGCAGTAGATCCTCGATACTTTTTCCTCCGGTGATCTCACCCACTGGGATCAATCTGGGCTTGGCGCGACCATGTGCCACGCGATCTGACTCGTGCGTGCGGTAGATTCCCAGGACCTGGGGGGGGAATCCTCCTGGCAGCTCTTCGTCGGTCGGCACCTTGTAGAGCCTCCGGGAGACCACCCTGCAGTGCTCCAAGACTTCCTCGTCGGGGGCAGCACGGGAGATGCGGTAGACGAGGATGACGTCACGGCCGCCGATCCCCCCCACGGTCTCGGCCATGAAGAGAGTATTGGAGAGGTTATTATAGACGGCGTTGGTGAAAACGTAAACCATAACCTCGGAGGTGCGCAGGATGGGCTCGGCTTTTGCGCGGTTGATCAGCCGCCCGCCCTCCCCCGTGTCGAAATCTGGTGTGTCGATGAGGAGCAGATGTCTGGGTATAGTATCGGATAGCGCGAAGAGAGGCGGGCCACCCGTGAGAGCATCGTCCGGTGAACGCCATGCTACCGGCGCTTCCGGCAGGTGGTGGAGGAGAGCTCCTGTCAGCTCAGCTCCTTCGAGCACGTCCGGATGCCCGCAGAGGAGTACCCGGCGCGTTAGTCCTGCCTTGAAGCCTACCTCTGAGATCTTGCGCTGTGCCAGCGTGTTCAAGAGCGTCGACTTTCCCGTGCTCCCCCCACCGCAGATGGCGACCAGCAAGACCGGCAGGTCGAAGTCCAGGGCAGGGAGAACGTTGTGCTCCAGACGTTGCAGCCAAGGAAAGCTCGCAGGCTCGACGGGTTTTCCGTTGACGGCCGACCACAACTGGGGCAGCAGAGTATGCACTGCCTTCAGATCTCGACGCAGTTGGGCGAATTCGTGGTCGCGTGAACCGCTTATTTGAAAACTGGCTTGCATTTGCCCTCAGGCATTACCTTCAGCAGCTTCTCCACGATAGGGTCGAAAGCCTCAACGGAAGACTCTTCGATGTGCCCTTCGTCAGACCACACGGCGAGCCTGGGATCAATAGGCAGTCTGCCCAGGAACTCCGTGCCCACTTTCCGAGCCACTGACTCGGCGTGGCTGGGGCCAAAGACATCGTAGCGAGCTCCCGTATCAGGTGCGACGAAGTAGCTCATGTTCTCTACCAGCCCCAGGATAGGGATGTTCAACTGCTCGGCCATCTGGGCGGCCTTCCGAACTACCATGCCGGCCAGGTTCTGGGGAGAGGTGACCAACACCACGCCACTGAGTGGCATGGACTGCATGACTGTCAATGATGCGTCGGACGTCCCGGGTGGCAAGTCCACGATCAGGTAGTCCAGGTCGCCCCAGAAAACCTCACTCCAAAACTGTTTGATGGCCCCGCTGACGAGAGGGCCTCGCCAGATGACGGCATCATCCTCGCTGGAGAGAATGAGGTTGATGGACATCACCTTGATTCCCGTAGAAGTCTGTGGGGGAATGATACCCACGGGTGCCCCCTGGGGGCGTGCTATCTTAGTGAAGAACATCTTAGGGATGCTGGGGCCGGTGATGTCGGCATCCAGAACACCTACACGTAGTCCCTTGCGCCGGAGGGCAACTGCCAGCAATCCCGCTACCAGCGACTTGCCTACACCCCCTTTGCCACTCATGACCGCCACAACGTGATGGATATCATTCAGGGTCTCGGCCAGAGGCTTTTCTCCTGTTTGCATCCCGAAGGCCTTCTGCTTTTCATCTTGCGACATCTCGCCCAGATGGACGGTCACCGAGTCCACGCCGTCCAGTGCTTTCACGGTGGTCTCCGCTTCCGCACTGATCCTGTCCTTCAGTGGACAGGCAAGCGTGGTGAGAGCCAGTGTGAACTCCACGTTATTCCCTTGTATCTTAACGTCCCGGATCATGCCCAGGTCCACCACACTGCGCCCGAGCTCCGGATCCATAACTGTTTTCAGCGCCTCAAGTACCCTTGCGTCCTCGACCAAAGTTGCCTCCAATCGTTAATCTACATGCGAGTCTTAGCCTCGCGCCATGGTCATACTGTGCCTATTATATACCCGGCGGCGCACCTTAACAAACGGCTTGTGCGTGGGGAAAACGAAGTAGTAAGGAGGCTCTCTAAGGCCATCTAGAGCCGTTCTACGGCGTTTGGCAAATCCATCAACCCCACGTTCCACCAGTAACTTGCCACTAGACGCGCCCTACGCCCCCCCCGTGAGTATGGGGTATTTACCACAACTGACGTTTTCCCGAGGGAAATAGCGATGGAACTAACTGCTAGAAACTGCTCGATCGAGTCCGTAGCGCCCTTCGCATCAAACACCATTCC
>JAKLPW010000483.1 GCA_022013675.1 Anaerolineae bacterium
GGTGCTGTTCGACATGAGAATCCTCCTGTTGTGAGATTTGTACAGAAGGATACCACATTGTTGCATTTCACGCCAACTTATTCTCTATACTAGGTTGCGAATGATCCTGGCAATGCACCGATTTCTGGTGGACAAAGACGCTCGTAACCCGAAAGCTACTGCCGAACCTAGTATAGAGAATAAGTTGGCGTGAAATGCAACAATGTGGTATCCTTCTGTACAAATCTCACAACAGGAGGATTCTCATGTCGAACAGCACCTTATCAAAGAAGCTCGCCAGTGTCAAGCCAGGGACGTTGTACGTTGGAGTTGACTTGGCCCTGGACCGCAATGTAGCGGTGGTACTAGGTGAACGAGCAGAGCGGTTAGACCGGTTTGGGTTTCCAAACGACAAGGGTGGATACGACTACTTCCATCGCCGTCTGGAGACCCTACGAGATCGCCAGCAGGCGCCCGCCGTGCTGGTAGGGATGGAACCGACCAACTACTTCTGGAAACTGCTGGCTGCTTACCTGGAGCAGCAGCAGATTGGTTACCATCTGGTGAATCCCTACACGGTGAAAAAGCATCGTGAAGGAGATCAATTAGACCGCTCGAAGGATGATTACCGCGACGCCTTCACCATAGGTGACCTGTTGCGCACCGGTAAGTTCACCGAGACGCAATTGCTGCATGGTCAGTATGCCGAGTTGCGTCAACACTCTACTTTATACGAGCGATTGCGACGCGACATCCAGCGGCAAAAGAACCTCATCCACAACACGGCCGGGCAGTTGTTTCCAGAGTTGAGCTACGTATTCGAGGATTTCACGGGGCTCACAGCCTTGGCGATGTTGAGCAATCACGCAGTCACCATCCTGATCCCGAGTATGTCCCAGGAGGCGTTCATCGCCGGTGTGCGAGCCGACTTTCAAGGCCAACGGCTGCAGGTTTCCAAGTTGCGCCGTGCCCATGCGCTGGCCACCAATTCGGTGGGGCTGAAAGACGGTGTCCAGGGATTGCAACTGGCCCTCCGTCTGCACATCGAAGCGCTGGAAACGCTGCAACGTCAATCCGGGGAAGCCAAGATGGCCTTCGTCGACACCTTCCTGACGTTGCCCGAATCACGCTATATGTTGTCTATGCATGGCCTAGGCAAGATCACGGCGGCCATCATCTTGGCCGAGATCGGCGATCCGAATCGTTACACCAACGCACGTCAGTTGATCAAGCTGGCAGGGACGCAGCCCGTCCTAAACACATCGGGGCGCAAGACACGCAGCCGGACACCGATGTCTCACAAAGGACGGCCAAGGCTACGCACAGCCTTGTTCTTCGCCGTTATGCGCCTGATCCAGGTGGATGACACCTTTGGGCGAGAGTACCTACGGCTCCAACAGCGGGAGGAGAACCCACTCACCAAGATGCAAGCGCTGGGCGCTCTGATGAACAAGCTTCTGCGCATCTTGTGGACCTTGATGCGTCACCAGACGTTCTACGATCCAACATTCGAGCGCGCCGCTTAAGACCGAGCGACTCCTACAACGTCGCACGCTCACGCTCACGCCAGCAGGAACCGGTCGCTCGGCAGTGAGGGGACGCCGTTCCAAAAAACACTGAGGCGCATTGCGACCTCGTTGCGAAGCTTGGCGCCCCCGCCGCTTGGCGCATATCGAATGAAGTATGTTGAGGACCCAGGGTACCTCGGATGAACTAGGTTGAGCCCAAGAATTCCGGCATGGGGCATGCTCCCCTGCTTGCTGACGGGACCCAAACCCTGGGCTTGACGGAACCGTGCAGACAGCATATCCCTTGCACAACTCTGTTCAAAAATTCGCCTGAACTGAGCTTAGTTCAGAGCACCTTGTTAACGTACAGATGGATACTTGACTTATTCTCTATAGTATGCTTCGCAAGGGTCAGCTTGCCCCACCAATTGGATTCGCTGCCAAGCTGTGTACTTCAAGAACTCGCCTTCACCAAGTTGGGTATCTCGCCAGGGTAGCGGGCCACCTTCACGCCAGCCGCCTCCAGTGCCGCGATCTTCTCCGCCGCCGTGCCCGTGCCGCCCTGGATGATGGCCCCGGCGTGGCCCATGCGCTTGCCCGGCGGGGCCGTTCTTCCAGCGATAAAAGCGACCACGGGCTTGGTCATCTTGCTGGCTATGAAATCA
>JAKLPW010000043.1 GCA_022013675.1 Anaerolineae bacterium
ATTCTCCATTCGAGAGCATCCAAGCACACATGCTGCTTGTGCCGTCCTACCGCCGCTTCCCGGGCGAAGAGGAGTTCAAGCGGGAGATGAAGACGCGTGACCTCTACAACTTCCGTAGCCGCAGCTACTGGCTGCACCGAATGGAGAATTTCGACCGGAAGGAGCGCGTGCCCGTGGACCAGTACACCATCGAGCATATTCTGCCGCAGAATGAGAACCTTTCGGCAGCGTGGCGGGATGCGCTTGGCGAAGAATGGCAGCGCGTTCAGCAGACATGGCTGAATACCCTTGGCAATCTCACCCTCACCGGGTATAACGCCGAATACAATGACCGGCCATTCACGCAGAAGCGCGACATGCCCAACGGCTTTGCCCAGAGTCCCCTCCGACTCAACGAGGGGCTGGGTGGGGTAGAGAAGTGGGATGAGGCGGCCATCAAGAAAAGGGCGGACAAGCTCGCAGCGCGGGCCAGCGAAGTGTGGCCAGAGCCTTCACTGCCACCCGACATACTGGATACCTACCGGTCAATGCCGCAGAGGAGCGAGGGGTACACCATTGACGACCACCCGCATCTTGTCTCCGGCCCCGTGCGCGAGCTATTCGAGGTTTTCCGTCAGGAGGTGCTGGCTCTTGACCCCTGTGTCACCGAAGAGTTTCTGAAGTTCTACGTTGCGTACAAGGCAGAGACCAACTTCGTGGACGTCGTGCCTCAGGCCAAAAGGCTCCGCCTTTCTCTCAACATGAGCTTCCACGAAGTCCGCGATCCCAGGGGTCTGTGCAAGGACGTGACTAACGTGGGGCGCTGGGGCAACGGGGACGTAGAGGTAGGCCTGGCTAATCTCAGCGAGCTGCCCTATGTGATGGGGTTGGTGAGGCAGGCACTGGAGAAGCAACTGGGCAATGGAGAAGAGCCGTGACCCTTGATCTGAAGCCCTACCCGGCCTACAAACCGTCTGGAGCCCAGTGGTTGGGTGACGTGCCTGCAGGGTGGCAAGTCTTACCGAACCGTGCACTGTTTGTCGAGGTCAAGGAGAGAGGCTTCCCCGACGAAGAAATGCTCTCTGTCACGATCGCGCGAGGTGTCATCCGGCAGTCAACCCTACTCGCGGACAGCTCAAATAAAGACTCATCCAACGAAGATAAGTCGAAATACAAGCTCGTTTGTCCGGGTGACATTGCCTACAACAAGATGCGCGCGTGGCAGGGCTCTGTTGGAGTCTCCCAGTACAGAGGAATCGTCAGCCCCGCTTATGTTGTGGTTCGGCCTAGAGCCGAGCAGGAGTCGAGGTACTACCACCATCTCCTGCGGATACCCTGCTTTGCGGAGGAGGCGCAGCGTTGGTCGTACGGCATCTCGTCGGATCAGTGGAGTCTGAGACCTGAGCACTTCAAGCAGATCTACTGTTGTGCCCCTCCCCTTCCCGAGCAAGCCGCCATCGTGCGCTACCTGGACTATCACGACCGCCTGATCCGGCGCTACATCCGCGCCAAGCAGAAGCTCATCGCCCTGCTGGAGGAGCAGAAGCAGGCCATCATCCACCGCACCGTGACCCGCGGCCTCGACCCCAACGTGCGACTGAAGCCCTCGGGTGTGGAGTGGCTGGGGGATGTGCCGGAGCATTGGGAGGTACTGCGACTAAAACAGCTAGTTCGCAACGTGCATGAGCAAACAAACACAAAACTCCGAGACGATGCCTACATTGCTCTTGAGCATGTGGAAAGCTGGAGTGGACGGCTGGCGCTACCGGCAGGGGATGTATCATTTGATAGCCAAGTGAAGAGATTCCGTCCCAACGATGTTCTGTTCGGAAAACTGCGGCCGTATCTGGCCAAGGTTGCACGACCGCAAATGAAGGGGGTATGTGTAGGCGAGTTCCTTGTCCTTCGTGTGACCAATCCGAGCATCTTGCCCGAATTCCTGGAGCATAAGATTAGGTCAAAGCAGCTGATTGATTTGATTGACAGCTCGACGTTCGGCGCTAAGATGCCGCGAGCGGATTGGAACTTCATCGGCAACGTGATGATTGCGTATCCGCCGACCCATGAAGAACAGCGAGTCATTCTACGCCAAAGTGGAGAACAGACAAAGATACTCCAAACCGCGATTGAACGTTTTCAGAGGCGGATCCAGCTTGTGGCAGAGTATCGCACCAGCCTGATCGCCGACGTCGTCACGGGCAAGACGGACGTGCGCAGCGTGCCCCTACCCGACCTGGACGCGGACGACGAACCAGACGCAGAGGAAGCCAACGTATGACCGAGCCAACGCTTGCTCCCCCCTGCCTCCCGCAAGTGTTTCGTACTACGCAAGTTTGCGAAAAGAGCATTATCGTAGTACAATTTACATATCTTGCACGGGAGGCCAAAGATGGCTGAGAACGGATACGCACAGTCGCAGGGCATGACGCTGCTCAACCGCGTGGTGGATGAGGCCGGCCCGCTGTTCACCATCAAAGAAGCGCAGGCCGCGGCCGCCGCGTTAAACTTGATGCCGCAGCGGGTGCGCGCCCTGCTGAGTCAATTGGCGCTAGCCGGCTGGATCGAGCGTCTCAAGCGCGGGTCCTACGCTGTCACGACGCCGGCCTTCCAGGCTATGATCCATCCCTACGCGGTGGCGGCCGCGCTCGTCTCTCCCCTCGCCATCAGCCATTGGTCGGCGCTGGCCCACCACGGCTTTACCAGCCAGATCCCTCCAATGATCCAGGCCTCGACGCCGGCGACCGTGGTCACCCC
>JAKLPW010000044.1 GCA_022013675.1 Anaerolineae bacterium
CCGATGCCGTCCGGTCCCCAACTGTAGTTGGTGTCGCTGACGAAGTAGTTGTTGTCCCTCAAGGTGATGCCCAAGCCGCCGTTGTAGTCATCCAGCCAATTCTCGCCGCAGGAATGGTGGATGAAGATCAGCTTCACTGTTTCGCTTGGTGGGGAGGAACTGAGGGGGAACGCCGCGGGGGGCACAGCAGAGACATTCCCTGCGTGGGTCCGCTGAACTCCCAGTCCGGCAGGCGCGAGTAGGATCACGAAGAGCGCGACCGTAGCGAGCTTCAGGGTTCTCTCGTCGTTCATGCTTTCATCTCCCTTGGTGTCGTTGGGACTGGGCCAAGTTCTGTGCATCACAACGCTTGTAGAGAAACCGAGGGGGACGTGACAAAGCTAGAGCGGCTCACTCCAGTCAGCGACCGACCTGATCCTTGCCAGGTCTTCTTCGCTCACATTCAGCATCCCAACGCCGGATAGACGGTTGGTCAAGATCAGCCAATTCCTCTCAGCGGTGAAGACCTCACGGAAGATCGGAAGGGCCTTCTCGGTCATGTCCATGTTGACCAGCGAGACGGCGTGCCAGTACTTCATCTCGATATTGTCGGGGCAGAGATCTTGTGCTGCACCGTACGCCTTCAATGCCGCTGCCGCGTCTCCCTTTTCCATCGCCAGGTCACCCTCGTTCATGTACTCGTAGGCCCTGAAGACCGTTAGTAGTCTTCTCAGTTCCTTGACGGGTTCGGGGTTGTCTTCCACCCGCAAGTCAATTAGCCTGTCTTCCCAGGGTTTTCCCGTGAACTCTGCCCTCACCACCAAGATGGCCGCTGACTGTCTCCCGCGGATGTCGCCACCAGCGTCCTGCGCTGCTTCAAGCGCAGCGATCATCCGTTCAGCCAGATGTCCCGTAGCTGCGTCGAAGGCCTTTGCCATTGCAGGCCACACTCCATCAGTCAGCATCATGTTCGCCTGAACTGAGAAGCCCTTTCCAACGATGTGCCCAGCATCAGGAATGCATTGCTTTCCTGTGTGCGCGGCCACA
Organism: Anaerolineae bacterium; assembly: GCA_022013675.1. Lineage (GTDB taxonomy): Bacteria > Chloroflexota > Anaerolineae > JAKLPW01 > JAKLPW01 > JAKLPW01. The sequence goes on from JAKLPW010000044.1 coordinate 1,027, forward strand.
TTCCCTCCCGAGTCCACAACGGCCAGTTGTCTTACGTCTTTGCCTTCGTCAGAGGCTATAAGTTCTTGCACAACCTCTGTCGCAGCCTTGCCCCGCTTCAGTAGCTCGAGCCCTCTAGCCCCAAAGGAGACGTTCACGAGAGCCTGTGTAGCAATGGCCCCAACACCTGCTTCCGCCCAGGGAACGACGGACCCCACGGAAAACCAGTGGGATTGAACAGCCACTCCCATTTCGCCGGTTGCCGCGTCGTGAGCGACAATGGAGTAGGTGTGAACCGGCTTGCCAGGCAGGACCTGCCGCTGGCAGGTTTGTCTGCGCGAAGTCCATGTTCTCATGTCGGGTGACTCCTTCTGCTCGACTTCAGTGGATTCCTGGCTTTGCAGTGAAGCTGACTCTGTGCCCGGCGCTTGACAGATGAGCCTCACATCTATTCTAGGCTAACTCCCGCAGAAGTCAATGCGAGGTGCCATCGTTTTCGCTCACTACATCGGTGACATCGCGCTGCAGAACGATTGGCAGGCCCGCCACAAGTGCAGTCAGTGGTACGTCATGGTGTGCCATTGCATTGTCTGGACTGGCTGCGTGTGTGTCGCTTTGGAGTACGCAGGCACACTGGCTCCCTGGAGGGTCGCGTTTCTCATTGCCGGTCACTTCGCGTGCGACAAGTGGAAATGCACCAAACCGTGTCCTCCTTCGAAGTGGACGCCGGTGTACCTCGATCAGGCAATTCATCTGGCACAGTTGGCATTGGTATACCTATGCCAACTGTGATCCTCCCACCAAGGTGGACCTCTGCCGAGTTCCCCACGATTCGTGCTCGAGCTTGCCCATCAGGGGTCATCCATTTCGGAGAACCCGCCGATCAGAGGAGTGTGAAGGGAGCCGTGTGTTTACATAACGCCCGCCCTCTGCGAAAGTAATGAAAGTGTTACCGAAAGTGAACGCGTGCCCTTGACATACCTCCCAAACATCGCTATAATGGTATAAGGGTAACCTTTAACGTCTCCACACCACGCCAATCAGTATTCTCACCGGCAGAGGCGTATGGGAGCTCATTGCGAGCAGAAAGGCCAGCGTCTGGGAACCAAAGGCGATCGAGCTGTTCGTCCGTGCTTCCCACCAACCCGTCAGACCACCATCTACTCCAATCGACTCCTGCCAGTAGCGAAGTGCTTGACAGCTTTCCATGTACCAACCGAGCCGCCTTCTTGGCAGCCGACGGCGGACCCATCGTGTCGTCTGTCGGCGAGGAGAGTCAGGGAAAGGGGGTGATACGCAAGGTTCATAGTGCGAAGGCCCGACGGGTCGCAGAGACCCGTTGGGTCTGGTAAACCGGCGCATTTGATCATCATCAACCACAGAGGAGAGAATGGAAATGAAGACAAAAGAGGAGAGAATGGAAATGAAGACAAAGCCTGATCTTCGTAGTGAGAAGCCACGGCCCCTCTGGGACGTTTTGGCGCTGCTTGTGCTGCTGGCTATGGGTCTGATCCTGACGATCGGTCCGGTCTACGCCCAGGATGGCGCCGTCAGCGGCACAGTCAGCGGGACCGTCACCTACTACGGCGGCATCCGTGGGGCGCGCAACATCTACGTTTGTCTCTTTACTGATGACCCCGCCGATCAACTGCCGCTGGCGGTCGCGGCGGTTCCCAGCCCGGGAGGCAGTTACGTCATCGACCAAACCTTGGTCGGCACGGATCTGGCCGATGGCACGTACTATGTGTATGTCTTCCTTGATACCAACGACTCGCTCACACCAGACCCCGACGAGCCATGGGCCCTGTACGATGCGGACGACGATGGCGAGTCCGACCCGGTGGTCATCGCCGATGGGGGCGCGGTCACGGGGATTGACATCGCCCTGGAGGGCCCCTGGCTCGCCGTGGGCGGACCCACCGTCAGAGGTGGCCAGGTCGCGCCCCTCGCAGTTCACCCCACCATCTCTGGTACACTGTACGCGGCGGCGCAGCCTCCAGGCGCAAGCGGTGTGCCCGCGACTATCTACAAGAGCACCGACGGCGCTGCCAACTGGACGCAGATCTCTACCGCTCCGTATGGGTTCAAGGACCTGGCTATAGCCGATGGCGTCATCTACGCGGGGGGGATCAACAGAGATAGGTCCGAACCGGGGCCGGTGATCTACCGTAGCACCGACGGCGGCGTGAATTGGACCACTTCTGTATCGATGACCTTCGGGGTGATTCAGGACCTGACCGTCCACCCCACCGATACTGAGACGGCGGTGGCCGGGGGTGGGGACTTCCCCAACGTGGCCATGCTCTATCGTACCGACGACAGCGGCGCTACGTGGACGGAGGTCTTCTCCTATACGGCTGAAGGGGCGTATCCCACTGTCAACGCCGTGCTCATCCATCCTACCACGCCTTCCACCTGGCTGCTCTCCCACGACGGAGAGGTCAATGGAGAGTGGGGTTCCTATATCTGGTACAGCCCCGACGATGGCGTGACCTGGACAGAGGTCTACTCCATTACCAACGACTATCCGGATAGCCTGGTGGCCAGTGCTGATCCCACCGTTGTCTACGCCAGTACCTGGAACGGCAACTTCCACCGCAGCACCGACGGGGGCGAAACGTGGGAGGCCGTGATCACGGACGGCTCGGCGGGGCGTGGTCTAGTCCTTGAACCAAATGACACCCTATATACCTACATATATACCTCGAGTGGAAGCGAGGTGCGGGTGAGCACCGACGGGGGAGACACCTGGGAGACCGCAGGCGACCTCAATGGCGACGTGGGGACCCTGGCCATTGACCTGGGACCTACTCCCGCTGCTCTATATGCTGGTCTCCAGACGTCAGGCGTCTACAAGAGCGTCGATGGCGGCATCACCTGGGAGGAGCGCAACAGCGGCATCGACACGCTCGTCCAGCCTTGTGACATTGATGTGGATCCGCGAAACCTGGACGTGATCCTGGTCGCTGCTGACACTGGCGGGGGCTGGTTAACGACCGACAGGGGCGAAACGTGGCAGGCGTTGGCTACCCCCCACATGGCTTGCTTCGCCATCAACCCTGAGGATCCCAACATCGTCTACGGCGGCGGGTATGACTGCGGCCATGGAGCGGTCCTGCGCAGCGAGGACGGGGGGCTGAATTTCACGCCCGTCTACACCGCTCCCTTCATCCTGCCCGACTGCTCCGGTGGCGATCAGGGCATCCTGGCCCTGGCCATCGCGCCCTCCAAGACCACTACTGTGTATGCCGCCGGTCGGGACCAGCCGAACTGGGAATCTGCCCGGGCTGTGATCTTGCGCAGCCTGGACGACGGCTACTCCTGGACTGAGGTTTTTGGTCTGCCGGCCTGGTCTTACGTCGATGCTCTCGCTATCAGTCCGACTGACGATGACGTCGTCTACGCCGGGGGCAACAAATGCCTGGATGGGGACTGGGACTGCATGGGCTTCATCTACCGCACCACCGACGGCGGCGTCAACTGGTCGCTGGTCCTCACGAGCACGGACACCGTGCGCTTCATCGTGATTGACTACATTGATCCCGACGTCGTCTACGCCAGCGACGACGGCTTCCGCGTGCACAAGAGCACCGATGGCGGAGACAACTGGACCCCTGTGCGTCTCCCACCGTGGGAGGGCGGTGACATGAGCGGCAACTATCTGGCCATGGATCCACGCATACCCAGCCGCCTCTACCTGGGGACGTCGAACTACGTCGGTGAGACCAAAGACGGTGGTCAGACGTGGAGTGGTGGAGATGAGATGCTCAGCACTAGCCTCCCTGGCCCGGATCTCCTTGCCCTGGTGGTGGACAACGGTACGATCACTCAGACCCTCTACGCTGGCATTACCGGCGTGTGGTACTACGGCCGCCAAGCCCCGCAGCGGTTCAAGGTACACCTGCCACTTGTCTTGAAGTAAGGGCAGCGGTCATTTATCCGGCCAGACCTTGAGGGTCTTCAACACGCTCAGCCTGCATTTCGCACCGCAAGAACCGAATAGAGCGCGAAACTGACGGAATCGCTCCTTCTGTGGCAGGGAATGGGTTGCTGCGACCGTCCCTGCCCGGAGCGATTCCCGACGCCTTCTGCTACAGAATCGCGAAAAACGGAGATTCTGGTCTGGCCCATTTGGGCCGCTACCCGCCAGAACGGTCAGCATCGAGCGAAGGCCCAGGCGCGGGCCCACCCGCATCAGCAGGCCTACTGTCCCGCGACCTCCGGAACAGCCCTCTTCTGGCCGTCCAGGCGCCGTTGGCGCGATTCAGTCCCGGAGGGCAAGGGTGAGGCGCTCAGAGTTGCAGAGCAGTTTTTGCCCAACACAGTTCCCAAACCTTCACTACAGCGACACGGGCGCTCTCGGCGCCCTTCCGGGGACTGTCCTGGCTCAACCATGGCAACGCGCCCTGAAACGGCAATTCGTGCACCGCTTGAAACCGGCACTCGACTACCGGGTTGATAAGAGGCTTCCGCTGGACTGTCGTTCCGTGGGGGTGGCGGACTCTGGTCCGCGGGTATGAGCGCGATATGAAGCAGCTCGCGCGCC
>JAKLPW010000484.1 GCA_022013675.1 Anaerolineae bacterium
GGATCCGCTTCCGAGTTGATGGTCACTGGTGGATGAGGGCCGTTCGTTTCTTGTTAGGGGCCGTGGGATTGCTGGGCATTTACTTCGGGTTGAAGATGATTTTTCCGGACGGTTCTTTCTTCCGAGGCCTGCGATACATGCTGGTGGGTACCTGGGTCACGCTTCTGGGACCTTGGCTTTTCGTCCTCACCCGGTTGGCGGAGAAGGAACAGGGATGAAGTCGGGCGATTCGTCTAAGATGGATGTGAAGTCGCAACACGAGGTTGACCCAAGCGGGATAGAGGCGGCAATAGCTCGCTTCGGTAAGCCCGAAGAGCGAGACTACTGTCTGAGTGTGCGCTGCGATACCTATGAGGAACACCGTCGGAAAAGGGGTAAGCGGGCCGCTGAGGTCGTCTTCCTCGTATGCCGACCTGGGGGTAAGTTCCTTTTGCACACCAAGTCGTTCTACCCTCCGGGAGCATATCGCGTTCTTACAGGAGGCATAGAAGAGGGCGAGGATCTGGTTGCCGCGATCTGTCGCGAAGCGCGCGAGGAGACGGGATTGGAGGTCTCCGTCGAGCGGTTTCTGTGAATCCTGCAATACCGTTTCTGCTGGGACGATCAGGAGACTGATTTTACCTCGTACGTTTTTCTCTTGAAGGAGACAGGGGGGAGACTGGCCCCAAAGGACATCAGCGAGCGGATCACCGACTACAAAGAAGTCACCCTCGACGAACTCCCTGAGACCGCGCGAAAGCTGGAAGAGACGCTGCCGCAGGACTGGAAGGCATGGGGCCAGTTCAGGGCGCTCGCTCACCGTTTCGCCTTCGAGGAGCTGACCTCGGACGTGCGCCATTCTGGATGAGCAACCCTCATCACGAATCTCACCAATAGACGAATGGCACGAATCCAGTGAGTGATCGATGTAGAGACGTTTCACGAAACGTCTCTACATATACGTACGGCTGTTGGGGGAGAGCGGGTCACTGTGAGCAGAGACTATGACGTTATCGTGATAGGAGCCGGTCACGCCGGATGTGAGGCCGCTCTGGCTGCGGCTCGCACCGGCTGCAAGACCTTGCTCCTTACCATGAATCTGGATCTCATCGCCCAGATGCCCTGCAATCCCAGTGTGGGAGGGCCTGGGAAAGGTCACCTGGTTCGTGAGATTGACGCCCTGGGCGGCGAGATGGCCCGAAACATCGACAAGACCTTCATCCAGATTCGCATGCTCAACCTCTCCAAGGGGCCGGCCGTCCATGCTTTGAGGGCTCAGGCCGACAAGCGCCTCTATTCATTGGCCATGAAACACGCCCTGGAGCGTACCCCTGGTCTAGATCTCAAACAGGCAATGGTCGAGACCATTACTGCTCGAGATGGGCGGGTAACGGGTGTTGTCACTCACCTGGGGATTAACTACACGGCCAGGGCCGTGATTGTCGCCAGCGGCACTTTCCTCAATGGCCGCATCATGACCGGCGAGCACGTCGCGCCCGCTGGTCGGTCGGGCGAATTCCCGGCTGTTAAACTCTCCGCATCTCTACGTGAGTTGGGACTGGAACTGGTGCGGCTCCAGACCAACACACCCCCTCGAGTAGACGCCCGCACCATAGACTACGATCTAACTATCCCCCAGTATGGCAGTGCAAGCCCGCTCTACTTCAGCTTCGAGTCGCCGCCTGAGACCGCGTACACGCTCCCCATCGCTCCCTTCTATCCTTTGGGAGAAGTGTCCTCCTGGCGTCCACAGATGCCCTGTTACCTGGTGCGCACCAATGAAGAAACTCATCGCCTGATCCGGGACAACTTGCATCGTTCCCCCATCGCTTCCGGTTTCATAGACGCCAGCGGCCCGCGGTATTGTCCGTCCATCGAAGAAAAAATCGTCCGCTTTCCACACAAGACGTCTCACCAGTTCTTCCTCGAGCCTGAGGGATGGGCCACCAGCGAGGTCTACGTGCAGGGCTGTTTCACCGGAATGCCGGTCGATGTGCAATTGGCGCTGCTGCGAACCATCCCTGCTCTGTCTCACGTTGAGATCATGCGGCCGGGATACGCCGTCGAATATGACCACGTACCTCCCCGACAGATCAAGGTATCCCTGGAGACCCGCAAAATACGTGGGCTCTTCCTGGCGGGACAGATCAACGGTACGTCCGGATACGAGGAGGCTGCGGCCCAGGGTCTGATCGCGGGAGTCAACGCGGCCCTGTACGTCCGAGAAGAGGAGCCTATCATTCTGCGCCGGGATCAGGCCTACCTCGGCGTGCTCATTGATGACCTGATCACTAAGGAGATCACAGAGCCCTATCGGATCATGACTTCCCGGGCGGAGTATCGGCTCCTTCTGAGGCAAGACAACGCGGACTTGCGTCTGGTCCCTGTTGGCTATCGCCTGGGGCTCGTGGACCAGGCCAGGTGGCAAAGGGTCGAGGCCAGGAGAGAGGCCATAACTGCTGAGATAGAGCGCCTGGGGAAAACGTGGTTACCTGCAAGCGAGGATCTCAGCCGGTTGCTGGACAAAATCGGACAGGCCCCGCCAGCAGATGGAATCAATGCGCTACAGCTTCTGCGTCGCCCGGGCGTGTCTTATGAGGCCATCGAACGATTGACTTCGCCGCCGGTTCCGCTGAAATCGGATAACGCTGAACAGGTAGCCATCGAAGTGAAATACGAGGGCTACATTGCCAAACAGCGTCGCGAAGTCGAGCGCATGCACCGGTTGGAGGATCGTCGTATTCCTGATGACTTCGACTACGATTCAGTCATTGGCTTGCGCAACGAGGCCAGGGAAAACCTCGTGCGCCACCACCCTGCGTCTGTTGGCCAGGCCGCTCGCATCTCCGGCATCAACCCCGCGGATATCTCCATCCTTCTGATCTATCTGGAACGCCAAAGGGCCAACTGATCGAGGGGTAGCTCACCTGGCGATGGTGAAAATGGGACGTGTAATTATGAGCCGAAGCTTAGCGGAGGCGAAGAATCTCCCAAGCGTAAGGCCAATCAGACCACGGAGACACGGAGAGCACAGAGTTCTGATAGAGCTATGGCTAGGGTGTCCCCTTCTCAATCTCCCCATCAACGGGAAAGGGGCTCCGGCACCTTGCCCCCGTTGTGGGGAGACCACCGAGGGGGTGAGGTTCGGCTAGCACTAAGAGATTTCACGGTGGCTTTTCCCATCGGCCAGGGAGTGTGGTATAATAAGCTATGATAGTTATGTCCATAGTCCACTGAATTGGGCTGAGACCCGATGATCCAATAGGAAGCCTGCAATGTTCAAGATGTGGCGCGTTGTGGTTGTCATTTTCTTGGCGGGTAGGCTATTGGGCCAGGAGGCACGGGGGCACAGGGACCGCAGTCGTCGGCAGTGGCCTTTTCAGGACAAGGAGGATAATCGAGATGGACACGGTAAAAGTTTCAATTGAACTGCCGCGGGAGGCCCTTTCTGCGTTGCGGCAAGACCCGGTCAACTTTGTGCGTGAGATGCGCCTGACAGCGGCAGCCAAATGGTACGAAATGCGCCTCATCTCTCAGGCGAGTGCGGCCGAAATCGCTGGGGTCTCCAGGGCTGAGTTCCTGACAGCCCTGGCGCGCTTTGGCGTCTCACCTTTTCAGTACGACACCGATGAAATCGCCCGCGAGATGGACAGTGTCTGAACGCTGGGTTCTATGCGACCGGCCTTTACCTTGACAACCCGACAATGCGCGAGGCGCTGAAAAGCTCTGTGGGGGAGAGTCTGTGAGATCCTCTCGTGGGCGGAGGGCGCTCATTCGACTGAGGTCACGACGAAGTCCGCCACCTGGTCAGGGACTATCGTCCCCTCAGAGCACGCATATCATACGAGGAGTGAGGCAATGAGAAAGCGACTGTTCACGTTGGTTATTCTTGTCATCTGTCTGGTCACCCTCCTCACGCTGGCCGTGACTGGCCAGGGACCGGAGCCCGAAGGGATCAGTGACCGGGTCTCCGCCCAACAGCACGCCACAGGCATGGAACTGGAACTCGTGGGCCAGATCGGTGGGACAACGGATACCGTGGCTGTGCAAGGGGACTACGCCTACTTCGGCGTCGGCCCGCGCCTGGTCATCCTGGATGTCTCGGAGCCGAGCGCACCTGTCGCCGTCGGTCAGACAGACGTCCTGCCTGACGTTGTGCGGGGCGTGGCTCTGGCGGGGGACTACGCCTACGTTGTCGGGTATTCCCTGGATGTTGGAAGCAGTCTGAGCGTTATTGACGTGTCCACGCCCGGGTCCCCCGCTGTCGTGGGCTTTTGCGACACCCCGGGGTATGCCCATGACGTGGCGGTGGCGGGGGACTACGCCTACGTCGCCGCTGGTGAGTCGGGCCTGCGTGTTATTGACGTGTCCACGCCTGAGTCCCCCACCGAGGTGGGCTCTTGCGACACGCCGGGGTATGCCTGCGACGTGGCGGTGGCGGGGAACTACGCCTACGTCGCCGCTGGTGATGAGGGCCTGTGTGTTTTTAACGTGTCCACGCCTGAGTCGCCCACCGTCGTGGGCTCTTGGCCGGGATCTGCCTGGGACGTGGCGGTGGCGGGGAACTACGCTTACGTCGCCGGTGGTGGCCTGCATGTTATTGACGTGTCCACGCCTGAGTCCCCCACCGTCGTGGGCTCTTGCGACACGCGGGGGAGTGCCAAGGCCGTGGCGGTGGCAGGGAACTACGCCTACGTTGTAGGGTATTCCGGGCATGTTGAAAGTAGTCTGAGCGTTATTGACGTTTCCACGCCTGGGTCCCCTACCGCCGTGGGCGCTTGCGACATGCCGGGTTCTGCTGCCCACGGCGTGGCGGTAGCGGGGGACTACGCCTACCTCGCCGCTGGTAGCGGCCTGCGTGTTATTGACGTGTCGACCCCTGAGAGCCTAATCACCGAGGTGGGCGCTTGCGACACGCCGGGGCATGCTCTGGGCGTGGCGGTGGCGGGGAACTATGCCTACGTCGCCGATGGTGAGAAGGGCGGACTGCGTGTTGTTGACGTGTCCACGCCTGAGTCTCCCACAGAGGTCGGTTCTTGCGACACCCCGGGCTGGGCCATGGACGTGGCAGTGGCGGGGGACTACGCCTACCTCGCCGATAGGGATTGTGGCTTGCGCGTTATTGACGTGTCCA
>JAKLPW010000485.1 GCA_022013675.1 Anaerolineae bacterium
AACTGTCAATCATCTTATCCATCCCTTTTTGCGAGCCAGTTCTTCAAATGCTTCTTCTCCCTTGGAAGCAGTATATGACTTTCCTGAAAGAACTCGAAGACTTACCACGAAGGCACAAAGACACAAAGGAATTTTGAGCAGATGGTAGATATTTTGCAGATTGAGATTGAAGAACCTGAGCTTTATCTTTGATGAACTTGGTGTCTTGGTGTCTTGGTGGTTGGATTGGGCTTTTTTCAGTGAGGTCATTAGTATTGTACCATGCTTTTCCCTGCCGCACAACAGTTGAGGTTTCGTCCGCCTACCATCCTTCAAAACTGGTTGTAGGGGCAGGTTTCGTTCGCGCAGGAGCTGTTCCTATGCCGCCGAGACCAGGTCTGGCTGGGAGTTCTCAGGTAAGAGAGCCGAGGCCTGGCCCTACGCGGACTGACACCCACTGCAACAGCATAATGAGCAACCGAATCAACCGGTACCGCTCGGCGGAGATGTCCTGGCACTAATTCGGCTCCGAGGGGATTGCCAAATCCCCGTCACAAGGGCAGAAGGCACGGGATTTGGCAATCCCTGGCGAGCGGACAACAGGCGGAGGATTTGAGTCACGGCGTGCTAGCGACGGGGAGAGCGCAACTCCGCCTCGCACTCGCTACATCCGCTATCAACGCTATGCCCGATCTCGAACTGCTCTCGGGCCAATTCCTCCTGTCCCAGCTCCCGGTACACCAGGCCTAGCACATAGTAGCTCTCGCCATTGCGCGGGTCCAGATCAATGGCCTCATGGAGTATCTGCTTTGCCTCCTCAAGATGATCAGTCTCCAGACACAACTCCCCCAAATCGACGCGCAGTTTGGTGTCCCATGGAGTGAGCTCAATCGCTCGTTCCCAGGATTCGACTGCCTCATGGAACCTTTCAGGGGCAATGCTCGCTGCCCAATATCCATAGATTTCCGCCCGGTTAATATGATACAGGCGCTCGTAGGGCGCCAGCCTGATGGCCTGCTCGATAGCATCTGCGCCGAATTCGAGTATATCGCTTTTCATAGCCACGTCTGTGTCAGGCACACGCTGGGCCAGCCTGTAGTGCAGCGCGAATTTGGCTCGGTAGTACAGAGGCTCATATGGAGCTAGAGCAACAGTCCGGTTGAGCAGATCCAGACGAAGAGAGTCGGAGACATCGGGGCGGAAATCCCGACCTGCTGGGTACAGGTATGCAGCGGCAATCTGTCGCCCACCCCTCACGGCGGTCACGACGACAAGCAGCACACTGAGAGCCACAGCCAATGCAGTGTAGCCCACCACTCTCCCCCGATTCGCGACGAAACCAAGGGGCACCTCAACCAGGGATTCACTCTGTGCATTGTCCCCTGAGACCTCTGCCCGGACATCGCGACGCGACAGCATGATCGCAAGACCAGCGTATACCCAGAGCAGCGTCTGAGTCTCGAGCTGCTCTATCCCAGTCTGTAGTTCCAAGAAGTGTCCCACCACGGCAGACAGCAACGCCAATGGCAGTAGCAGCCCCCGTAGAGACTCTTCTGATTTCAAATGTCGTATCAAGCACACCAACAGCGTAACCATGAAGACGAGGTATGTCAGCAACCCTAGCGCCCCGCTGGTTAGTGTCACTTCAAGCAAACGGTTATGCACACGGTCGAACAATCCTTCACTACCTGAATGATAAAACAGCTCAAGCGGAAAGGCAGTCCAGAATGTAAATTGAGTCGTCTCTGGTCCATAGCCCACAACGTGTCGTAGCCATCCGATTGCATCATGTGTGGCCCCGATTGCTGGCCGCTTTAGTATCAGGTTCCAGGTTGCTCGCCACACCAGTATCCGTTGAGAGATGGACCCAGAACCTCGAGTGAAGCGCAATCGATCCATAAAGGGCACGTGTTCCGCCACCTTCAAGGGGGAATCCGGCAAATTGAGGAGGAGAAGCAGCGCTCCTACTCCAACTAGCACGACGAGGCAAGCGATCAACAGGCGTGGTCGATGGCGGCGCCAGCCTAGTAGCATACAAAATACCAAACCCGCACCGGCCGCACCGAGCCAAGGGCCACGGCTTCCGGTGAGCCACAAACACACAGCCTGCCCAGTTAGCAACACCGTATATGCCACGAAGTGCAACACGGTTGAAGGCGAACGCCTCCTGCGGAATAAGGCTGTAGCTTCGATCCAACGCGTCACCGCCAGAGGAATAACCAGGACGAGGTATCCCCCTAGGAAAATCGGGTTCCCGAGAGTTGAGCCTATCCTCGGAGATGCCCATGATCGGATTGGAAACGCAGGCCAGAGAGATTGGGCGAAGCCCACGGCAACGACTATGGCACTTCCACAGAGAATTGCAGAGATCATCGCCTCTACATCTTTGCGACTTCGTGCACCAAGTGGCAAAGTAAGCATGACGATGAATCCGCATAGGTTGGCAACAGCCCCCTGCCAGCGGCCATGTCCACCCCAGAAGCTAATGCGAGGTGATAGTGAGCAAGCAGTAGCCAGCAGTTGGCTGGTCAGGAAGCCTAATCCAGCCAGAGCCACGGGTGAACGTAGAACGCTGAACACAGAACCAAGGTGAGAGGGAGGTGAACCAGAGCTGGCCCCCGGTGACTTCCGATGAGGACCCGTCGGACTTGCCATGCCAAGCATACAAGCAGCAATGACCAGAGCAGTCAAGACTTGAAGGAGCACCGCCTTGGGCAAACCATAGCCCCCGTAGATCATGGGCATCACCAGAACCGGTACTGCAATAGCGCCCACTAACCAGCAGGCTCGAGTAGCTCGTTCTGCGAACTTACACATTAGGGTAGTTCCTCGTGTGACCGACATTAGATCAGCGCGAATTATCCAGAGCGGTGTGCTGGTCAATAGCCGTGGGGGCGTATCCAAAAACCA
>JAKLPW010000486.1 GCA_022013675.1 Anaerolineae bacterium
TGGTCAGGTGGTCATTGGTCGGGTGGTCATTGGTCGGGTGGTCACTGGTCAGGTGGTCATTGGTCGGGTGGTCATTGGTCAGTAGTCCGGGAACCGAAAGACCACTTGACCAAGGACGATCCGACCATCCAACCATTCGACCAAGGAGAAACTGCGATGCCCATTCTCCATCATCCATCATCCAACATCCATCTTCCATCTTCCATCTACACCGTCGGCCACAGCGACCACACCACCGCAGCCTTCGTTGACCTGCTGGGCCGTCACGGAATCACCCTGGTGGTAGACGTGCGCAGCCAGCCCTACAGCCGCTGGACGCCCCAATTCAACCGCGAGACCCTCGCTCGCGATCTCCAGCCCACCGGTATCGCCTATCGCCACATGGGCGACGTGCTGGGAGGGCGACCCACCGATCCAAGTCTCTACGACTTGGGAGAGGATCATCCCGACTACGAGCGCATGGAACAGGCGCCTGTCTATCAATCTGGCATTGATCAGGTGCTCCAAGTAGCACAGGAGGAGCGGGTAGCCGTGATGTGCAGCGAAGGCGACTACCACTGCTGCCACCGGCACTTGCTCATTACACAGACTCTGCGGCGGCGCGGCGTCCGCGTGCTGCATATTCAGACGGACGGGACCACCGTTCAGGGCGAATTGATTCCCAAGCAGCTTTCCATGTTCGGATGAGGAGTACCTACTATGTCCACTGCCCATGATGCCCCTGGCACTCTCTACACCATCGGTTACCAACGCAAATCGCTGGCGACTTTCATCGGCCAACTGAAGGAGGCCGGCGTAGACGCGGTGATTGACATCCGCCTGCGCAATACATCCCAGTTGGACGGATACGCCAAGCGGGACACCCTGGCCTTCCTGCTGCGCGAGGGATTCGGCATCGCTTACGAGCACCACCCAGAGCTGGCCCCCACGTCAGAGTTACTGGATGGCTATCGCTCCGACGCCGATTGTGCAGCTTACGAATCTGTCTTCATTCCCCTGATCACCGAGCGACGCGCCGAGGAAGTAGGACGCGAGGTTCTCGGCAAATACCGTGCTCCCTGTCTTCTCTGTTTCGAGCCAACGGCTGAGCAATGCCACCGGAGACTGGTGGCCGAGTACTGGGCCGAGCATTTTCTGGAGCTGACTATCGTCCATTTGTAGATCACGAATGACACGAATATGGATTAGTAGCCAGCGGCCAGCCAGGCGTGCCAATGAATAGAATTCACTGTCTCAAGTTGAGAAGCCCCCTCAGGGGCTAGCATGGGTTTGTAGTGCCTGCGGGCACTTCTCAGTTTCAGCCGGGGATTTCCAATCCTTGGTTGGCCTCAGGAGGCTTCGATGCCACCACAAGAGATCCTCATCCTGGCCATGACCCGAATGCGTAGTGGCATCTGCACCGCCGGGTTCACCCGCGAGCCTGACCCCGTGACAGGCCTGCGCTGGGTGCGCCCGGTGCGCGACTTCGGTACCGTCCTTCCGGGCGACATGACCGACGCCGACGGACGTCTGGTGCAATGCAGCGACGTGGTGGAGCTGAATCTGGTGGCGCCGCACCCCGACCCGCCCCACGTCGAGGATTGGCTCGCTGATTTCGTCCACTCCCGGCCGCGCTTGCTGCGTCGCTTGGAAGGCGACAAGCGCGCCCGCTTCTTCAGTGGTCATCTCGACCGTGCCCCGGAGGACGTGCTGGTCCATTACACGCGCTCGCTCTGCCTGGTGCAGCCCGAACGGGTCTGGGCCCGCTTCTCACTGGATACTTACTCCGGCAAATACGAGGCGCGCATGGGCTTCGTGCTGCCCGGAAATGCGAACCATCCCCGCGCTACCAGCCAACGAGGTGTCCCCGTAACCGACCTGAAGTGGCATGCGCTAGGCCGGGAGTGGCTGGGGGAGAAGGGCGGCGTCCTGGAGTTAGCCCAGAACGCTATCCTCGAACGACTGATAGCGGAAGCGCTCTACCTGGCGGTGGGGCTGAGCCGCTCCTGGCAGGGCGAGTACTGGCCCCTGGTCGTTGGCGTGCACGTGGTGCCGGATTATGAGGAGGAGGGACGAAGGACGGAGGACGGAAGAAGAGAGGTGGAGGACGGAAGACGAAGGGCATGAGACGAATGACGGAGGACTGAAGACGGAGAACGGAAGACGAAGGGCGAATGACGAAGGACGGAGGATGGAGGATGGAGGATGGAGGATGGAGGACTAATGGAGGCTGAACGGGTGGGCGGTGTGCTGGAGGAGTTGGATATTGAGCCCAAGCATGTCCTGCGGTTGACGAGCAATCAGCGGGCACGACTGCTCAACTTCTTGCTGCGCTGGGATCACATCGAGGCTGTTCACGCTTGCCTGGACGTGCTGATCCCGCTAAATCCTACGCTGGTCTCTCTGCTGGACCTACGCGTGCGGGCGCTCCTGGCCCAGGGGCAGCCCGATGAGGCGCTGGAAGTGATGCAGGAGCGGCTAGAGATCGGGACCTCCCTCACAGCGAGGTCACTGCTGGCCCGTGTTCACCTTGCCCGGGGTGACGTTGAATCCGCCTACCGTGAGGCCCGTGCCCTGATCGAGGAGCGAGACGAGAGCGTTAGTGCCTGGGGGCTGCTGGGCGAGATGGAGTTGGCCCGGGGTGACACCGATGCAGCTTTGGACGCCTACCGTCACCAGAACCAACTCCGACCCCAGGGGCGTGCTTACCTCCTGGGGATGATCGCGCTGTACCAGGCCCGCGACGATTGGGTGACCGCCAGCGGCTACGCCGTCCGATTGCTGCGCACCGCTGAAGGAGAGGGGTCACTGCCCATCTCCTATCAAAATAAGTTGCGAGAGTACTTCCAGGCCAGCGGCGAGGCGACCCGGGTGGCTCAGATAGAGGCCGAATTGGCAGGCCGCTACTCCCAGGAATTGGAGATGCTCCAGGCAGAGCTTTCTCGTAAGCCCGGAGCCAGGCCCGCCGCTGTCGCTGCCGCACGTCGCGCTCCCTCGGAGAAGCCGGAAGCCGCACCCGAGGAATTCCTGCCTACCTTCGACCAGGTGGCCGTCTCCGATGAGGAGCGCGCCCGCATCACCGAGGCCGTCCGGCGGCTCTTCGGCTTTGAGACTCTGCTGCCCGGCCAAACGGAGACCCTGGCCTGTGTCATGCGCGGCGAGGACGTCCTGACCATCCTGCCCACGGGAGGTGGCAAATCCCTCTGCTACCAGCTCCCGGCCTTGCTGGCCGAGCAGGGCGCGACGTTGGTCATCTCACCCCTCATCGCCCTGATGAAGGATCAGGTGGACTCCCTGCCCTCAGAGCTGCGCCAGCGGGCGACAACCATCAACAGCAGCTTGCAGGGTTCGGAATTGCAGCGGCGGTTGGATCTGGCAACCAAGGGGGGCTACCGGCTGATCTACGCCGCCCCCGAGCGCCTGCGCCAGCCGACCTTCCTGCACGCCCTGCGGCGCGCCGGAGTGAGCCGGTTGGTGATTGACGAGGCGCACTGCGTCAGCGTCTGGGGCCACGACTTCCGCCCCGACTATCTCACCATCGGGCGCGCCCGGCAGGCACTGGGCAGCCCGGCGCTCCTGGCTATGACCGCCACAGCTCCACCCCGCGTGCGACGAGACATCCTCCACAACCTGGGCAATATGCGCGTCATCGCCGGTGACGTCACCCGCCCCAACCTGCAACTGGAGGTCTTCTACGCCCGCAACGCCGACGAGAAGCTGTGCCACCTGCTGGCCTTCTGCCGCGCCGAACCGGGCAGCGGCATCATCTATGCCGGCACCCGCGCCCGCTGTGAGGAGCTGGCCGCACTCCTGCGCCAGCAGTCCATCGCCGCCGGCCACTATCACGCGGGCATCTCCGACCGGGACCAGGCCCAGGACGACTTCATGTCCGGCAGCGTCCGCGTGGTCGTGGCGACGGTCGCCTTTGGTATGGGCATTGACAAGCCGGACATCCGCTTCATCGTTCACTTCGTCCCGCCTCCTTCGGTGGAGTCCTACTATCAGGAGGCCGGTCGGGCCGGACGCGACGGACTGCCCGCCCGCTGCCTGCTGATGTACGCTTCCTCGGATCGGGCCACGCTCACCCGCCATGCCAACCGGGACATCATACCCATCGAGTTCCTGCGCGGGGTCTACGCCGCTGCTAAACGCCGCTTGGGGGAGCACTCATCCGGCCGGGTCGCTTCGGAGGACCTGGTACGCGACCTGGGGGCCGATGACACCCGCGTGAGGGTTGCTTTGAGCCTGCTGGAGCAGGTTGAACTCCTGCGACGCGGCCCCGACCTGCCCCGCTCCGCGACCATATGTCTGATGGCCCGAGAGATCCCTGCCGCTGAACCCGAACTGGCAGCCTTCTGCCAGGCCGCCCGCCTGCGTCACGGCCAGGTCCTCGAGCTGGATCTGGCGGACGTGGCGCGCCGAGCCAATCTGCCCCTCGCAGAGATCGAGTCACTGGTCCTGAAGTGGGCCGACGCGGGCTACCTGGATTATCGCTCCTCCCAACGCGACATGCTGCTGGAACTGCTGCCACCCCCACCGGACGCCACCCAGCGCATCAAACTGCTGCTAGAACGTTACGAGACCATCAACGCGCAGCGCGTGGACGAGATCGCGGCCTACGCCGGGACCCGGCGCTGCCGCCACGGTCACCTCAACGCCTACCTGGGTGGTCGCACCATCGAACGCTGCACCGCCTGTGACAACTGCATCGAGATCGCACCGCCCACGGAGGCCGGCCTGCCCGGCGAGAGAGATCAGCTCCAAACCATCCTGCGCGGTGTGTCGGACGCGCCCTGGAGCTGGGGGCGGCGCACCTTGATCCGCATCCTCCGGGGCGACGAGCAAGGTCACGGGAGAGAGCACCCGCTTCATCAGAGAGCCCGCGACCAGGCAAGTTTCGGATCATTGGCCTTCCGCTCGGGTGCGGCTCTCGACCGCATGTTGGATTCTCTGGAGCACGGAGGGTTCCTGGGGACCAGGAGCCTCGACCACGGCGGCGTGGTGCTGGACCTTACCCCACGAGGGAAGGCGGCGCTGCAGAACCCCGCTGCGTTGGATGGCCTGTTGGCCAAGCCGAAGAGATCACCGAAGAGTTCGCGAATTCGTAAGCCGTCCGGCAAGTCGACCGGCAAGAAGGACACCGAGGGGATGGAGATTGATGAGGCGTTCTTGCAAGCGCTGCGCGAGTGGCGGAAAAAGCAGGCTAAAGCGCAGAAGGTACCGCTCTACTATATATTTCAAAGCAGCCTCCTGAACGCCATAGCCGCCCACATGCCCGCTACGTTGGAGGCTCTGTCCGAATTGAAGGGCATTGGTCCCCATAA
>JAKLPW010000487.1 GCA_022013675.1 Anaerolineae bacterium
ACAGCGCGGATCCCAAATTCAGCTTCAGCACGATCGGGTTCCGCTGCGCGGAATAACTCCGTAGTCACACGCACAGACCCCCTCAACGAGTCCTGGCCCGTTCCGGACTCGTTGAGGGGGTTTCATTTTTCGACAGTGTTCAATGCAGTATCTGAGAGAGGAACTGCCGGGTACGTTCCTCCTTGGGAGCGGTGAAAAGTTCCTCAGGAGTCGTTTCCTCGATGATCCTGCCTTCATCCATGAAGACCATTCGGTCGGCGGCTGCACGTGCGAAGCCCATCTCGTGGGAGACGACAACCATCGTGATGCCCTCGCTGGCCAGATCGAGCATTACATCCAGTACTTCCTTGATCATCTCAGGGTCCAGCGCCGAAGTTGGCTCATCAAAGAGCATGATCTTGGGATCCATGGCCATCGCGCGGGCAATGGCAACTCGCTGCTGTTGCCCACCCGAAAGTTGGGCCGGATACACATCGGCTTTCTCAGGCATCCCTACCCTTTCCAGCAATTCGTGGGCCTTGCGTTCCGCCTCCTCGCGGGTACGCTTGCGAATGATGCGTTGAGCTAGCGTGATGTTCCCCAGCGCAGTAAGGTGAGGGAACAGATTGAATTGTTGGAACACTATGCCCACTTCCGCTCGTACGCGGTTGATGTTCTCGGCATCGGTGAGCGGGATGCCGTCCACGACGATGTGCCCACTGTCCACAGACTCCAGATGGTTGATACAGCGCAAGAGGGTAGACTTCCCGGATCCGCTAGGGCCGATAACCACGACCACCTCACCCCTCCTGACGGTCAGGCTGACATCGACCACTGCGTGCACGTGCCCGAAGCTCTTGGAGACGTGTTCGATCTGAATGATCTCGTCAGTGAGTCGTCCCATTGTCAACTCCTCGCCCAACTATGAACACGGACCGTCCGAACTTGACACCTCGGCGACGGACGATATGGTCCTCTATTTATCAAAAGACGCCTTCTCCTCGAAGACGGCTACCACTCGGGAGGCAAGGAGCGTCATGACCAGGTATATCAGGGCAACCAACGCCCAGGTCTCGAGGCTCAAGAATGTACGCGCCATGTACTCTCGGCCCCGGCGCGTGAGATCTGAAACGGCCAGCACGGAGACCAGGGACGAATCCTTCAGTAAGGCCACGAACTCATTCCCCACCGGTGGCAGGACCACCCGAACAGCCTGTGGCAAGATCACATAGCGCATAGCCTGGAAGTAGCTCATGCCCAAAGAGCGTGCTGCCTCCATCTGGCCTCTGGATATTGAAGCAATGCCAGCCCGGAAAATCTCCGACATATATGCCCCATAGCAGGCGGTGAGTCCTATCACGGCAGCCGCAAAGGGACTAAGTCTCAGGTTTATCAACCACTCGCCCGCTCCGGCAGCAAAAGGGATCTCCTCGGCAATGTACGCTCCAACACTTCGGTAAACCTGAGGTAAGGCAAACCAGATGAACAGTAGCTGTACCAGAAGGGGGATACCCCGGACGATCTCCACATACAGGGAAGCCACTCCGTGGAGCAAAGGATTCTTGGATATTCTTCCCAGGCCACCAATGAGACCCACCAACAGGATGAAGAGAAAAGACGAGGCTGTGATGCGCAGAGTAACGACGACACCGTCGCTCAGGAATTGGGCAATCTCTGCGAAGGGGGCTGGTTTGAACTTCGTCAAAGCCCATACAGCGATAGCAGCTCCAAAGACTAGTACCCACCAGGTGGAAACGGCGAGGCCCCGATCCTGACACAAGAGGAGTACGCTGGCAAGCACCAGCACGGACCCGAGGGACATGCCCCAGTAGCCAAACCCGATTCCTAGCTGGCCGATTTGCGCCTTTAACAAGGAAACGTCAAAATCGAACTGGTAAAGAAGGGCCGCCAGCATAGCAAAGACAGATACAACTGCGAGATAAAATATGAACTTGGCTACACCCGAAGGCATGACACGATGCGTACGCCAGTGTCGGAAGCCAACCAAACTGATGATGATAGCATCGCACAGAACTATGACAAGACACAGAGCGTGGCCAACAAGCTGGCGACGATTCTGCTCATCCCTGGCAGCGGCCTCGACCCAGGCCCATCCGCTGCCGGAGCCGATATCTGTAGGGCCAAACTCCACGGTCGTGCGTACGTATTCCTGCTGTTTGGGAGGCCGTCCCTCTCGATACTGCTGATCCCAAATCAGTCCCGGATAGCTGCTCTCTACTGTTTCTCCGGTGTAGTATGTCACCGTACGGGTTATCTTGTTGGCAAAGAGCGGCAGAAAGAAAGACGTCAGTATCAAGAGAGCCCCTGCGAATGCCAGACCGAACCTGGGATCCAAGCCTGGCAACGTGCGTTTCCCGTCACTCTCTCGGGATTGGCTCAATATGGTGCTCCTTTCTGCCTACCTTACCATCATACTCTGCAATCGAGCCAACAGCTTGGAGAGATGTGGAGAGGGCAACTATCAGGTTGCCCTCTCCACCGGTGAAACTGACTTACGGAGCGACGAACTTGTAGAAGACCTTCTTGCCGCCCTCTACCTTGATGATCGCCGCTTTCTTCACGGGGTCACCATGATCGTCGAAGGTGATTTCACCGGACACACCCTCGAACTGAAGTGCTGCCATCTTGTCCTTCACGACTGCCGGATCATCCACACCAGCCTCGGAAATGGCCTGAAGCAGGATCTTGGCCGCGTCGTATGCCAGCGTTGCCAGGGCATCCGGCTCGGCTCCGTACTTGGCCGTGTAGGCCTGCACGAAGTTCTGCACCACGGGCCGTGGATCGGCGGGCGAGTAGTGGTTCGAGTGATACCCACCCTCGAACAGCGGCATGTCCAGCTCCGGCGAATCC
>JAKLPW010000488.1 GCA_022013675.1 Anaerolineae bacterium
GGAGACCCACCGATATCTGCACCAGGATCACATCGCCCTTCTGACCCTCGTAGAACAGGAACGCGGACCCACCCGGGGCAACCAACGTCTCGCGCAAGATGTACCCGTCCGGAAGATAGCCGGGCTGGCGAAGCCTGAAGGGAACCACACCCCGAGCTTCATCAAGAGTACTAAAACTTCGCGCAACGGCGTCACTCTCCGAAGGCAGATGGAATCCAAACCGACCTATGACCGTATTGATGATGCACAGATTGTCCTCGCCCACAACCGTGGCCGCAACCGCGCCCGCAACCCCGGCGGCAACCCCGGCAGTACCCGCGGCGTCAGTCTGCGCCAGGTTCGACACAGCCGAGGCCACTGGGGTGCCTCTGACCGAGTGTGCCACGATGGCCACTGTCGCCAGTTCGTCCGGGCAGGCGGTTTGCGTCACCGTGGTGTGCTGTCCCAGTACCAATTGCTGCACCGAAGCCCTGATACTCTGAGCCAGCGTCGCGGAGGCTCCAGGCCAGGCCACCGTCATCACGAAGAAGCCCATGAGAATCATGGCTGCAGCTTTCACGGCAGGACGGGAGGGCTCGAAGAGAGAAGTCAGGGCATGTACCGCCTTTTGCTGCCACCCTTGTCGAGTATCGACCTGGTCAAGAAGCCGGCGACGAAGTGGCTGCCTCATCTGGCTTTCAGCACTGAAGTCGGTTGTCGCCAGGGTGCGGGCCATGCCGACGACCTGGCGATACTCGGCCGACAGCGGTTCGCACTCCATCCTCCCAGCCTCGCACAAGAGGTCGTCTACATCATGGCTAAAGCGGTCGGCCCAGTCTCTCTCACTGGCCCAGTCTCTTTCACTGGCCAAGTCTCTCTCTCTCATGATCACACTCCTCGGCGCTCATCTCGGCCCGCAGTCGCCGCATGGTCCGGTAAAGGATCACGCCCACGTTGCTCTCGCTCAAGCCGGTCAACTCGGCGATGCGGCGGTTGGTGAGCCCGGCCCCAAATTTGAGACCAATCAGGTTTCTCTGCCGGTCGCTCAAACGAGCCACGGCTGCCAGCAGCTCCGCATGGCCTTCCTTACGCACCAGGATCTCTTCTGGCTTGGGCTCCGCACTGAACCGGCCGCTCAGAACATCCAATGCAAGCCAGCGTCGACGCTTATGAGCACGCAGATGATCGCTGACGGCGTTGCGAGCAATGGCGAAGAGCCAGGCGGCGAAAGGCGCTCGCTCCGGGTTGTAGCCCCTGATTCTCGCCAGAACCCGCTCGAAGACCTGAGCGGTGAGATCGTCGGCTGTCGCAGGGTCGTTGACCCGGTAGCGCACGTAATTGTATACGCGCGGGAAGTAGTGGTCGTAGACAGCAGCAAAGGCCGCCGGCTCGACCCTGGCACGGCTCACCAATGCCAATTCATTTGGTAGCACTGCGGTGGTACCGTACATTGGTGTTTCTCCTCGAACCTCCCGAGTGCTCCTACTAGTAGATACGCTCCGAACTGCAACGTATTACACCAGAACATCAACCTCCCACAGGTTTCTCCTGGCTGTCCGGGAGCGTACTGAAGATAGTGTATGATTGATCAATCAGACGCAATCAGTATTCAAGAATCTGCGGGAGGTTGGGCCGCTTGCCGCGCTGACCACTCGATATATGGTCACCTTGTCGTTCTGATACACAACCCGCAGCAATCCATCATCTCGCATCCACTCAAACTTGGGCAGTCCCTGAGGAGCATAGGCAATGCGCTCCAACTGTCCCAGGTAGATATACTCGATGTGGTACTTCTCAATGAGCTCCAGCGCCTCCGTCTGGTCCGGCGTCTCGTACAGACGCTTCACATCATCCTCGCGGCTGATCACCTCGCCCATGGGACGCTGCTCCCGCTGGTGGGCCCCGGCCAACGTCGGGAGTCCGGTGTAAGAAGATATCCGCATCCCTCCCTCGCGGTAATAGGCCAGGCTGGCTTCCAGGATTACCGGAGTGCCCTTTACGTTCTCCAGCAGCCACTGGATCGCATCATAATCGTAGCTCAGTTCGATGGGATGACTGGGGTCAGGCCAGGTGAAAACTCCCACCGTCATATAGGCCATGCCGTCCAGGGTCCCTCGGGGAGGCTGAGCTCCGGGAAATCGCTCGTTCACCCTCACGGGGATAGCCATGACGGGATAGAGCAGACTACCGAAGAGCAGAACGACGCAAGCTCCGCCCCACGCCCAGCGTCCCAACCTGGAACAGTGCCCCCGCAACCAACGCCACACGGCAGGTATCGAGGCTGCGGACGCGATACTGAGCAGTACCCAGGCCTGGATGTAGAACTTGAAGACGGTGTTCATGCGCTGCCAGTCACCGCCGCTGAGGAAATCTCGCACGTAGATCAATTCGCATCCCAGAATGACCAGGCCACTCATCAAAATCAGCAACTGCACGACTCGCTGGCGCACCGACTGCGCCGTGCTGGTAAGCAGCAGGAGCCCCGCCGCGCCCGCCCATGCGATCAGTAGAAGCACCACCCATTCTCCCAGTACGGTGAAGAAGATGATAACGAGCAACGCAGTGATCAGAAACCACAATAGTAATGGCTCGGACACCCGCTTCCTCGTCAGCAGTCGGGTCAGCGCCAGATAGCGAGGCATAGCTCCTCGCCAGCGCCACGCTCCGCGTAGCCACCGGAGGGTTCCGGCATGGGCAGGGCCAGCAACCGCATAGGCGGTCAACGCAGAGGCTAGCATGAAAAGGAAGAAGCCCCAGATGTCCAGGAAGCGGGGCATGGTGGTGCGTGTCGTGACCCAACCCAGACCCACATCCATGGCTTGATAGTTAGAGAAGAAGGGCCAGTAGAGGGCCAGGCTACCGACAGCGAGGAGAGCCACGGTCACCACTGCTCCCAGTACGCTCCACCACCCGCGACACCTGAATGCGCGCAGCAGCAGAACAGCGGCCAATAGTGCCAGATACACGGGCAAGTCCCAGGTATTGATAGTTGCCACCGCTCCCAACGACAGCATTATCGCAATACCCAGGGCAAGCGGGGGCCGCAAGGACGTCCGCTCATCCAGGGCCAACTGCAGAAGCAGCGCCAGCATGAGAAGTGTCACCGGGATGCCGATCATGTGAGGGTGCAAATCCGCAAAGAGGAAACTGAAGAAAGGGAACTCGTTGATCGTATACGGGATGATCCGCGTGGCGCGATACCAGTACTCAAAAGAGGGCAGTGCCCGCCC
>JAKLPW010000489.1 GCA_022013675.1 Anaerolineae bacterium
AGAGACCAAAAGTGAACTTGTGCTCAGGTTTGGGTTGGTAAAGCAAGTCTGTCATGAGTCATCTCTCCTTTTCATCTCAGCAAAATAAAGGTTAACGCCGAGCTGTCTGATTTCCAGCTCCTCTCCATTACACACCACTCGTTCGATCGCTTCAGCCGCATAGACATTCAGCACCAGCCCACGCGGCTTGGTCTGTACCTGCAAATCGAACGTACCATCCTGTAGCAGGCTAGATACAACCACGGTCTCCTCATCGTCAATCATCATGTAAGCGGCACGCCCCTCCTCATCAGGCACGATGTGTAGCGTCAGGGGATCGAGCGGAAGCTCATCCACATACTGCATGGCCGGACCCAGGGGCACCGCGCAGCCACCGCGGTAGAAGAAAGGCACACGCTCCAGGTCCGCCTGGTAGTTCAACCAGCAGGGCCCGGCAATGACCTCACCCGTCCAGCCATCGGCCCAGAGACCGGCAGGCAAGTAAACCCTGCGCTCATCTTCCTCGGTCAGGATCGGCGCCACCAGTACTGCTTGCCCAAAGAGAAACTCGTCTTCGATATTGAAGGTAGTCGGGTCGTCCTGGAACTCGTACACCAGCGGGCGCATGACGGGCAGGCCAGCCCGGGCGCTGTGATGGGCTTCGCTGTAGAGATAGGGCAGAAACCGATAGCGCAACTCCACCATGCGGCGGAAGATGTCCTGCGTCTCTGGGGCGTAGTTCCAGGGCTCGCGGTAGCGAGGTCCGCCCCCATGCAGCCGCATGTGCGAGTTGAATATGCCAAACTGCGTCCAACGCACGTAGAGCCGGTCCGTGGGCGTGCCGGTGAATCCGCCCACATCGTTGCTCCAGAAGGTGAAACCGCTTAAGCCAAAGCTCAGGCCACCGCGCAGCGAGCAAAGCATGTTCTCGAACGTGGACGAGTTATCACCCGACCAGTGCACAGGGTAGCGCTGCGAACCGGCGTAGGCGCTGCGCGCCCAGATAAGGCCTCGCCCAAAGTGCTCCTCCGTGACATCGAAGGCGGCCTGGTTGTAGAGTAGCGGGAAGAGGTTGTGCATCTCCCGACCCGAATAGGCCTGATAGCGCTCGTAGTCGCGGACGTGGTCGCCGAAGTCTACCTTGATCGCCGCCGCCCCCAGATCGAAGAGCCGCCGGAGCTGTGCCTGGTACCACTCCACGGCCTGCGGATTGGACATGTCGATGGTGCGCACTTTGAAGAGCAGCATGTCGAAGTTGCCGCCCGTGGCCAGGACGCCCTTCTCCTCGGCCTCCTTGAAGATGTCCAGATGTTCGCAGATGTAAGGCCATTGCCACAGGCAGACGCGAAGATGTTGCTCCTGAAGCTGACGAAACATACATGCCGGGTCGGGAAAGCGCCGCCCGAAACGCCAATCGCACTGCCACTCCCCCTCGGACCAATTGGTGTCCACGTTGATCACGTCCGCCGGGTAACGCTCGGCGCGTAGTCGGCGGGCCGTCTCCAGGACCTCCTCCTGACTGTCGTAGCTGATGCGCGAAACCCACAGCCCGAACGACCACTTGGGCGGCACTGGCGACTTGCCGGTCAGGTCAGTGTAGGCGCTGACGATCCTGGTGAAGGAAGGCCCGTAGAAGACGTAATAATCGAGGCCCTCCCCTTCGGCCATGAGCAGGTTGTGGACGTAGGAACGGCTGCCGACGAAGAAGGTCATGGGCAGAACGTGATTGACGAAGACGCCGTAGCCAGCGGTGCTCATGAAGAAAGGGATGTTCTTGTAGGTTCGGCCGCTGGTGTTGCCCATGCCGTCAACGGCCCACAATCCCACCGTCTGTCCGCGTTTGTTCAAGGTAGAGAACCGCTCGCCAAAGCCATAGACCGCCTCGCCAGGCGCCAGGGTGAAGTTCTCCACCGCGAAGTCCATGCTGGTCTCGTCGTCGTGGATCAGGCCGGTGGGAAAAGAGTCGAGCACGGTCGAAAAGAGCGTCTTCTGCCTCCCTCCTACCTCGGTCACCTTGTGCCCAGCGGCGTCCAGGACCTCGGTGCGGAAGTCCGTGCGATATACCTTCAGGCACAACGCTTCAGTGCGCAGCAGGTAGTAATCTGAGCGCTCTTCTAGCGTTACGTCAAGCTGTGAGTCGACGATGTCACCCACGACCATGGGAGTGATGTTGTCGGGCACGTGGTCGCCCTTGGACAGACGTACCCGATAGACATCGGAGCGCAGGAAGTCGAGCCTCCAGGTCATCTCGGTGTAGGGTATCCCCTCGTCCGTGACGTAAGTGTGATCCGCCTCCATACGGCGATTGTGGTAGACGTCGTATCCCCGAGCGCGGAAGACAAAGCTGTTGCCCCGCCGCTCTCTCAGATCCACTCTCAGCACGCAGGCCGCCGTGCGAGGGGGGCTACCGAAGAGGTCAAAGACGTTAGCGAGGTTGATCGCTTTCCGGTCCAGGGGGTGATCGCTGAGGCCGATATAAGTATTAGGTGTGGGCAAACCAGGCCGGTCCGCGGGTGGCGGGTTGAGCGCGTTCACCAACCGGGCCGCCAAACCCGTGTCGCCACCGACGTGGATGCGGCCGCGCAAGAGGGCACTGCTCAGGTCCAACTTGCCCGCCAGGATGCTGTCGAGGACCCCTCCGGGGATACCCACATCGAAGAAGCTTCCCGATGGAGAGACGGAGTCGTCATTGAGAGCCAGAGTCAATGTCCGAGCAAGCTCGGTGCGAGCATGCTCGGGACGCGTATGCTCGGTGCGCGTATGCTCGAGTTCGAGGAAGTTGATCCGAATGCGACCATTCACGTCAGCCAGGTCGCGGCCGATCCGGCGCAACAGGTCAAAAACGAACTTGAGAGGCGGGCCGGACCCATGCTGCTGCGACGGTGGAGAGCCATCCGGACCTTTCTCTATCGCTCGCATCACCTTCTCTTGTAGAGCCAGCCAATCCCCCTGTTCCACAATCAGATGCAAGCGGGGAACAACGTAGGCTCTGCTGCCCGGGATGATAGAACCAAGGCCGAACTTGACCTGCACCCTTCTCTCCAGCCTGCCGTCGTCTAGCAGTGAGAGCCAGAGGGCAAAGCCGCCCGGCAGCAAACGAGCGGCCAGTTGCAGAAGAGCGATCTTGAGCCTGGCTCCCGACGAGAAGAGCACCCTGTCAGGCGTGAGGTTGCGGACGGTCTCCAGTGTGTCGGACCTGTTCATCAACGGGCCTCCTGTCAAACCGGGGATGGCTGGATTATTATACTCTATTCGTGCTCCTTTGGGCAAACGTCAAAGCCAAAGGACGTCGCTTTCGACACCCTCCACTAGCAGGGTGTCGAATAGGCGCGTTGGCCAGACCTCGGATGTTTATTGCGAGGCAACAGTCGTCTACAATCCGCTATAGATCCGCATGGAATTCGTCACACTTCCTGCTCACGACAGACTTGCAGGGTCTTTCTCCATTATCCTCTTCCAGCAATTCTAAATATGGCCGTTTTGGC
>JAKLPW010000490.1 GCA_022013675.1 Anaerolineae bacterium
CACGGCGGTATCGCCTTGGTGTATCGTCCAGGCGCGTACCTCGTCTTCGCCCACGGTGAAGAAGGACATCAACCCCAGAAGCTGGTAGCACTCACGCACCATCACGTTGAGGCTGGGCTCCTCAATGCCGTAGCTCTCCAGAAACAGCTCTGTTTCGTCAGGGGGAAGCTGGGAGATTTCCATCTCCAGGGCTCCCTTCAGAGCCACCGCCGACGTATGTTTGTGATGATTGGTCCAGTTCAGATCCATAGGAGGATCGTCGTCCTCGCCCAGGTTCACGACTACCATGGCCGGCTTGGCCGTAAGGAAGCAGAAGCCCCGAATCCTCTGCTCCTCTTCCTCGCTCAGGTCCAGATCCCCGATGGGCACCTCGTCTTCCAGCGCCTCGGCGAATCGCTGTATTAGGACCAGCTCGGTCTCCAGCAGGGGCTTCTCCTTGTTGCTGGCCTTCCTGATCTTGGCATGGATGCGTTCGATGCGGCGCTCGACTGTGCCCAGGTCCGCAAGGATAAGCTCCACGCGCAGGCTGTTCAGGTCAGAGGCCGGATCGACGCGGTCATCCGGGTGAGGCACATCGTCGTTGTGAAAAGCTCGCATGACCTCCAGCAGGGCATCAGATTTGCTCATGGCTGCCAGTAGTTGGGCGTCGAAGCTGCCACTCTGGGCTTGGCCCTTGGACATGCCGCTGATGTCGTTGAACTGAATCTTGGCCCGCGTGGTTTTGCGCGGGCTGTACATCTGCGACAGGATTCCTACGCGCGGGTCAGGCACTTCCACCACCGCGGGACGGACCTCGCAGCGGCCGGTGCTGTAGGCGGCCACTTTCTCGTTGCTACCGGTAAGGGCATTGAATACGGTTGTCTTCCCCGCCAGAGGCAGTCCGACTATACTGATTTCCATGCTGTTTCACTCTCTCTCAGACATACAATGACCCCACTCGCGTTACAGCGATGTGGGGCCCACAAATCGCAGAACCGTTGGCTATTGTATGTCATTTACGATTTCTGTCAAAGTACGGTTTTTGGGGGGACCCGGAGCTGAACCTCTGGTCTGAAAGGGCAAAGCCCTACGGGCTGATTATCGCGATCCCCCGCACTCCCATACTCCCATACTCCCATACTCCCATACTCCCACACGCGTCCCTCCGTTGGGTGTTCGCCCGAACCGATATGTTCGCCCCGAACCGATGTGTTCGCCCGAACCGGCCCCAGCCCCTGCGGGGGCTTCTCAATTTCAGACGGCGAATTGCATTCGCTGGAAATCTACACGCCCCCCAGGATGCAGGCCTCGAACGGAGCCAGCTCTATCCTCGATCCAAGTACCCGATCATCTTCCCGAGATACGCTGCTGAGCAGTACCCTCCACCCTAGGGTCGGCAACATGGCTGGGTCAAACTCCACCGTCGCCGGGCGGGAGAAGAAGTTCAGGCACACCAGCACCGCCTGATCCTCCGTCTGACGCAGGTAGGCCAGTTGTCCGACGGGCTGCCCGATCAGAGATGTGTAGCTGCCCCTCTGAAGGGCGGGCGTCGCCTTGCGCAGCCAGATTAGCCGCCGGTAGAAGCTCAGCACCGAGTTGGGGTCTTGGCTCTCGGCGGCCACGTTCACTAGCGGGTGATCGGCATTGACCGGCAACCAGGGACTGCCGGTAGTGAATCCGGCGTTGGGCCAGTCGTTCCACTGCATGGGCGTGCGGCAGCCATCGCGCCCTTTGTACAATGGCCAATAGCGCTTCCCGGGCGGGTCCTGGATTTGGGCGTGAGGTATTCGCCCCTGGCGCATGCCGATCTCCTCGCCATAGTAGAGGAAGGGAGTGCCGCGCAGAGTGAGGAGCATGGTCGCTGCAACCTTAGCCCGCGCGTCGCTCCAGCGCCCGGCGGCGTAGCGACTATAATGCCGGGTGACGTCGTGGTTGCTCAACACGTAGCAGGGCCAGGCTCCCGGGGGGAGCCCGGTCTCCCATTGTTGTACCATCCGCTGGAAGCCTCTAGGGTCCCAGGATTGGTGAAGAAAATCGAAGTTGAAGTTCAGGTGGAACTCATCTTGGCCATTACCATAGTATTCCACGATGTGGCCCCTACTCACCTCTCCCACGGCCATGCGCTCCGGGTACTGATCCAGTAGCTTGCGAAGATCCCTGATCACGCCGTGAGTTTCGGGCTGGTTCCAGTCGTGGATGTGGTGCTGCCGGTCGTAGGGACGGAGCCCCAGGCGGAATGGGTTATTGCGCAGTTCAGCATCTTTGTAGTAGGCACTGGCCACGTCGAGACGGAAGCCATCGACTCCCCGGTCGAGCCAGAAGTGGAGCTCATCGAACAGGGCTTCGTGAATCTCGGGGTTGCGCCAGTTGAGGTCGGGCTGCTCTGGGAGGAAGAGGTGCAGGTAGTATTGGCCGGTGGCCTCGTCCCACGTCCAGGACGATCCGCCGAAGACGGCTTGCCAGTTGTTGGGAGGCTTGCCAGGGCCTCCGCCGTCGTGCCAGATGTACCAATCGCGCTTGGGGTTGTCGCGGCTGGAGCGGGATTCCACGAACCAGGCGTGCTCGTGGGAGGAATGGTTCATGACCCAATCCATGACGATTCGGATACCGCGCTTGTGGGCCTCTTCCACCAGCCGGCCGAAATCCTCCAGGGTGCCGAAGTCCGGGTGAATATCGTGGTAGTTGCTGACGTCGTAGCCGAAGTCGTGCATCGGCGAGGGATAGACGGGCGACAGCCAGATGGCGTCCACGCCCAGGGAGTCGGGGGTGCCATTATTCAGGTAGTCCAGATGTTCGATGATCCCGGGTAGGTCACCGATGCCGTTACCGTTGCTGTCGGCGAAGCTGCGTGGGTAGATCTGATAGATGACGCCGTCGCGCCACCAGAGGAAGTCGTTCTTGGGCATGTGCGCTCTCCTTGCTCGGTTAGTATCTGGCCATGTGTTCGAGTGCTGAGGGGGATTATACACGCTAGGGCGCTAGTAGGCAAAGAGACGCTTCCCCTCTCGCAGGCGCCCTCCCGCAGGTTTCATACCTAGATGCCGCTCCGCTCCGCATAATCACCCCTCACTCCAACGCGAGCTCGCCGCTCAGGCCCTGCGGGAGGGTGGAATCCGCTACTCCTCCCGCAGGTTTCATCGCTAAGAGGCCGCTCCGCTCCGCATGATCACCCCTCACTCCAACGCGAGCTCGCCGCTCAGACCCTGCGGGAGGGTGTGGAAGGATGAGCATCTAGTCCCAGATGTACCTCCTTATGCTCTTCCTCGCTCCATCCTCATCATCGTGATCGGCCACAAATCGCTGATATGATTCTCGACCAGAGAAACGTCCTCGAATGAAGTCCTCGTCCTTGAGAGTTCCTGGCCTTTGGTCGATCCACTCCAGATAGTTGGAGTACGGCCAATCTTCAGGACTCTCCACCAACCCTGCCTTCACCGGGTTCATGTGGATGTAACGGCACAGGTGAACCAGGTATTCCTCGCGATCGATGCATACGTGTCGGAAGCGACCTTGGAAGAGAGTCCCGCTACGGTTCTGCTGCTTATTGACTGCCTGCACATAAGCGTTGAACAGCACATTGATGAACTTGGAAATAGGGACATCCGTCTCTTGTCTGAGAAGGAAGTGATAGTGATTGGGCATCAGACAGTATGCGATGACGGTGATACCATAGCGCTGGGAGTGACGCTTGATGAGGCGTAGGCAGTATAGGTAATTTTGTGGGTTGAAGAACAGAGTGCCCCGTCCAGCGCCTCGGTTGTAGATGTGGTAATAATGGTCTTGGGCGAACACATCGGGTCGGTATGGCATGTTGATGGCTCCGTTAGTCTGGTGACCCTCCCGCAGGTGCGAGAGCTAGGCGAGGTCTGGGTTGCTAGTTGTCGATAGTCTTGATGGCAACCTGCGGGAGAGGGGCTACTCCGTTAATCTGGTACCCCTCCCGCAGGTGCAAGAGCTAGGTGAGATTTGGGTTGATAGTTGTCGATAGTCTTGATGGCAACCTGCGGGAGAGGGGCTGCTCCGTTACTGGATAGAAACATCTATAGTTATGAATATCTATAGGCAATTCTATCCCAAGTTCCCGCTTTCATCAAGAGCCCGCCCGGGTGGACTTGGTTCTGTTTTGCGACGGATCCTCCCGCAGGAATGGGAGCGGGAGGGGGGCTTAGCAACCTGCGGGAGGGTGACTGCTGCAATTTGCTACCAGCACGCCAGCGGCCAGGATCAGGCTGCCGCCGATGATTTGCCACCAACCCATGGGCTGTTGCAAGAAGATGTAAGAGAACGCGAAGACGCAGATGGGCTCCGAGAGCATCATCATGCTGCCGATGCTCGCCTCGGTGTGCTCGAGGCCTATGTACATGGATGTGTAGGGGAGTACTGTCCCCAACAGAGCCAAACCGAGCATGTAGGCGACCGTCCGGGGGCTCATGCTGCCGGGCCATTGGGAGGTTAGCGCCTCGGGCCCTAGCCACACCAGAACAATCAGGCCGAAGATGATTAACCCGACGAGAGCAAAGACCATGGACCAGAATGTCAGTGTGATCGGTTTCACCTGCTTGCGAACCCCACTCCAGCGACCCACAAGCATCAAGGCTGCGGCCAGCACTCCGTTCAGCGCGGCCAGCATGTCCCCGATCTGGAAATGCGCCAGGCCCTGAATGTCCCATACCTCGAGGACCAGACACAGCCCGACCAGGCCAAGGGCCATGAAGGCTAACTTCCTGCTGGTGAGTTTCTCACCCAGGAAAAGCGCTCCTCCCAAGGCCACGTAGAGGGGGTACAGACACACGAGTAAAACTGCCTTTTGGGGCGGTGTGCCCAGTGCGATGGTGGCGATATAGGTTCCATAAGCGACCAGCATCAGAAGTCCATTTGGGATGATGAAGCTGAGGTTGCTCCGGCTGCCAATCTGAAGGGAGTCGCGGGAGAAGGCCCACAGAAACAAGAGGAATACCGGAACTGAGAAGGCCAGGCGGGCCGCAAGCTGCAACCAGGTTCCTACACCTTCGCGGGCGAGGAAGGCAACGAAGATCGGGATGGTGGCAAACAAGGCTCCAGAGCATACGAGTATGCTTGGGCCAGATAGGTTTCTACGTGAGCGCATGGATTCTCCCCTGTGGAGTGCGATGTGGAGCGGTTTCACTGGTGGGTGATTATACGTTGGCATAGCTTGCGATGTCAAACCCAGACGGGCAAGACTTCCGAAGTTTCTCCACGGAGACCACTGCGTCTCTCTCGAATGGTGCTGATTGCCTGGCAGCACCTGAGGGATGACATGAAAACTTCGGAAGTCTGAGTTCGTGAATGGCTATCTCGCGACCAGCACGCCGGCACTCAAGACCAGCACGCCTCCCAGGATCTGCCAGAGGTCGATGGGCTGGCCCAGCCAGAGGAAAGAGAGCACGAAAACGCCAACAGGTTCCGAAAGGAGCAGTATGCTGGCCGTCCCTGCTTCGGTGCGGCTGAGTCCCAGGTACATGAGGGTGAAGGGCACCCCGCTGCCCAGAAGCGCCAGGCCCACGGCGCTCGCCACGGTCCGAGGACTCACGCTGCGAGGGAACTGCAACGCTACGACCTCAGGGCCGAGGGTTATCGAAACGATCAGGGCCAGCAGGATCAGCCATGACAGGGCGAAGATAAACGTCCAGAAGGACAACTTCAGCGGATGGCTTCCCTCCTGGATTCCGCTCCAGCGGCCGAAGACTACCATGGTAGCATAGGTGACTCCGGTCACCATGGCTAGCATGTCACCCGGTTGGAAGTTCAACATGCCCTGAATGTCCCACACTTGCAGGAGGGTCGCGGTGCCGGCCAGGCCGATCAGGACCGCCGCCAGCCTTCTCCGGGTTAATTTTTCCCCCAGGAGGAGTGCTCCTATTAGGGCCACGTACAGGGGGGACATCTGGTTCAGGAGGATGGCCTTGGTGGGTGGGGTGCCAAGGGTCATGGAGGAGATGTAGGTGACGTTGGAGATCAGCATCAGCAGGCCGTTCAGTATGAGGAGGCGCAGATTACGTCCGCTGGCGATGCGCAGGGAGTCACGGGCGAAGGGCAGGACGAAAACGACGAGGATTAGCACGGGGATGCCAATGCGGGCGCTTGTCTGTGCCCAGGCCCCAATGCCGTCCTGCGCCATCCAGGTGACCCAGAGTGGGATGGTGCCGAATGAGATACCTGCACCCAGGAGGAGGGCCGTGCCGGATGCTTTGCTGCTTCGATTCATCTAGGGTCTCCGAATCACGAATTACACGAATGGGACGAATTGCACGAATAGCGCCAGGGCTTCGGCAACTGAGGTTCGGCTTTGGCTTGTACGTTGGCTGATTATAGATGTTGATCGGTGTTTTCGTCAAACGGGGATGTGACGACTACGCTCCCGGATGTTCGTGACCTGTGGGGTCAGGGGAGGTGTCGTGGGTCGCAGAACCATTGTAGAGGGGGAGGGCCTGGCTTCGGGTCACGGCATGCTCTCCAACATCTCGCGGAGTGTCGCTTCGTCTGTTACTGTAGCCTCCCATTCCCGGTAGTCACGCTCTACTTCATAGGAGTACTTGTTTGGGATGCGGCTCTCATCCCAAGCCTGCTTGAAAGCCCTGAAATCCATCCCGTAGCGCTGCTGCAAGGATTCTTTTTGTTCCCTGGTCTCTTTCAGCCTCAGACGGAGCAGGTCCTTCATAGCCAAAGGCAAGGCGATTTCAAGGCGGGGCTCTTTGGTGAGGACAGTCAATATCCGGTGGATCGGCTTCGAGATCACCGTCTGTGGCTCGTGTATATGCTTAGCTTGGCTCATGACCTTTCCCTCCATTCTTTCTTGTGTATTATACCATCTCTTGTGGGATGGAGCAAGGCCAATTCAGTTCTGCTGAGGCCTGTTCAGGGCTGGTGAGTGGGATGATTCGGATTGGAGCGGAGGGGTGATGTGTCGGTGGGCGCGGGTCGCGAACCCGCGGGAGCGAGGTGAGGAGCACCGCGAACCTCCCGCAGGGTCTTGGGCAAGAAATATTTGCTCTCGGAATGGTCACTCCTGTTACCATAGATGGATGAGCGCGCCTGGAACCTGCGGGAGGTTGGCCTGCACGAATTTCACTAATTCTTCGTTCTTTCGTGTTAATTCGTGCAATTCGTGGCTATTCTGGGCAGCAAGCTATTCCTCCCAGTGCTCGATGAGATAGGGTTTCAGCTTCACGAACTCGCGAGCTTGGGATTGGATGATCTCTTCCTCAAACGTGGCCATGTCCATGTACCAGCTTTCATTCGCCAGGCCGGCTGTGCGACCGTAATAAAGTGGGGTCATGACCGAGATGATCTCGTCGGGGGAGAGGGCCAGGTTACGACAGGAGCCGCGCTTGTTGTAGGCCACGGCGAAATCGAACACGATGCGCGCCCAGTCGGCGGCAGGGAAGTGGTACTCCGATTCGGTCTGGGCCAGGATTCCTTCGATGGCACTCTGGCTCTCAGAGGTGAGGATCTGCTGCCACAGGGACCAGTACTCCTCGGCTCCAAGGTGGAGCTTGGTGATCATGGCACCGATGCTCACCGGTACCGGCTCCAGCTCGGCCTCGATTTCCGGGCCGTAGATGGGGGCCCTCTCAACGGAAGTGACTGATTCCCACTGGCTCTGGTAGGTGGTCATGAGACTGAAGAGGGTCCCAACTACCTGCACGAACATGGGCCCCAGGGCTAAGGCCGGGTCTTTGGCGTCGTGGACCTTGGCCCCGAGCCGAGCCTGGCATACGCGCCCGCTCTCGTTGATGGCCTTGGTGGTCATCCAGATGTCTATTCCATAGCGGGCGATGTCGCTTTCCCAATCGCCCCTCTCCAGATAGGCGTTGACCAGATTGCCCGAGAAGCCGAAATCGCCGCCGATGGGCTGGCGCACTTCCAGTCCGTATAACATGCGGGTCATGGGGAAGGTGATGTTGTTGGTAATGGTGCCATCGTACTTGTGGCGGCTGTAGTAGGGGGTCACGTAGTCGTAGCCCTGGCCAACGACAGGGTCAGCCAGGAGCTTGATCCACTGGGGGGTGATGCTCCGGAGGTCGGAGTCCACCACGACGCAGGCTTTGGCTCCCAGCGCCCGGGCGGCCTCGAAGATGGCCCGGAAGGCGCTGCCCTTGCCTGGGAGACCCTGGTACTGGGTGGCGATGACTTCTACACCCGGCGGTACTGGCGTGTCTAGAACGACTTGCCGCGTACCGTCCGAGGAGCCGCCGTCCGAGTTGATGAGAACAGGCTTCATGTCAGGGAAATGCTTCACCATTCCCTGAGCGGCCATGTTTACAACGTGGGCAATGGTCCCAGCGTTGTTGTAGCTGGGGATTCCGACCAGGATTTCGGCCTGGCCGATCTGGGCGATGCGCTGGCGGGCATCTTCTCGTAGTGCGGTTTCAAAAGGCATCCTTGGACCTCCTATATATGTTCACTCTAGTTATGCTAGCAGCTCCCGCAGCTTTTCCTCCAGCACCTCGTAGGAGAAATGCTGCGCTCCCAGGCGAAAGTTCTTCGCCACCATCTCCCGCCGCCGCGCTGGGTTCGTGATGGCGTCAATGACTTCTTCCACCGTATCCTCGACAATAGTACCATCAATCTCGATTAGATCAAAACCCACCGGAGCGATGTCGGCCACGTAGACCGAATAGCGGTTGACCATGGCAGGTTGCCGGAAGCAGATGGTCTCCAGAAGGGCATTGCCGAAACCCTCATACAGACTGGGGTAAGTCACGAAATCGGCATGGACGTAGGCATCCCACAGGGAGAAAATCTTTTTCCCCCTGACCCAGGCACGGCGTGGCTCGAAGTGGGAGGCGGCGTAGATCAGGGGCACGTGAGCGTCCCGGGCCTGTTGCTGGAGCTGATGCAGGTAACTCATCCCCTCGTCGCCGGCGTGGTGGGTGATGACCAGGACCGGCTCTTTGCCCAGTCGCTGCCGATTGTGGGGTTCTCGGAGGCGGCGAATCAGCTCGATGGACATCTCGATACCCTTGCGCGGTACGACTCGTGTGGGTTGCAGGATCATCAGGTGGTCATTGGTGAGGCCCAGGGTATCTCGCAGGCTATAGTTGAAGGCGTCCGGGCTGGGAGGGCCTTCGATGGCGCTCTGGGCGGGTGGTATGCCGAAGTCGAACACGTTGGGCACGATAGTGGCTTCGATGCCTCGCCGTGCCTTCAGATCCCCCTGGGCTGGAGAGTTGATGACGACGTGGCGCATCTGTGGGGCGTCGAAGGGGAAGTAGGTGTCCAGAAACTCTGGGATGCAGTTTGCCAGGAAGCGCGCTCTCTCCCAGTAGAAGTCGTGATGGTGGGCGATGGTGGGCAACTGTGTCTCGGTGATGAGTTCC
Source organism: Anaerolineae bacterium (assembly GCA_022013675.1). Lineage (GTDB taxonomy): Bacteria > Chloroflexota > Anaerolineae > JAKLPW01 > JAKLPW01 > JAKLPW01. The sequence goes on from JAKLPW010000490.1 coordinate 9,321, forward strand.
GCCAGGGCTAGCCCCAGGGGAAGTTGCATGGGGATGGCGAAGGCGTTCTGGATAATGAGCACTTCGATCCCGAAAGTATCCACGAACTCCCTCATCCCGGCCAGCAGCGGCTCGGCCAGGCGGGCGATGTCATCCAGCAGGGTGGGATCGGGCTTGGAGCCCCCGAAGGCCCGTGCGCCCAAGGCTTTCGCTCGCGGATCGCGGAAGTGCATTTCGGGCACGCACTTCCCCGGAGGTCCACCGGCTTCGAGCTCTCCGGCGCAGTAGTAGATCTTATGGCCCATGCGCCGGAGAACCGTCACCCATTTGGCCGTCTCCAGAGAGACGCCGTCGGTGCCGGCCAGGCGAGTGGACATAAAGCCGATGTTCAAATCCTTTTTTATCCTTTCACCCCTCCCGCCGACAGACCTTCTTCCAGGAATCGCTCCAGGGAGAGGAAGAGGAACATCACAGGCAGGGACATGATTGCTGATGCGGCCATAACGACGTGAGGCCGGGGACTGGGGTCGTTGTAAATCGTGTTGATCTTGATCGGCATGGTGAACATGTGCCGGTCGTTGAGGAACACGAGAGCATACAGGAACTCATTCCAGGCGATCATGAACGTGTAGATCGCCACCGAGACCAGGGCCGGAACGGCCAGCGGTATAGTAACACGCCAGATAACGGCTAAACGACTGCTCCCGTCTATCTGCGCGGCTTGCTCGATCTCGTAGGGTATGGTCTTGAAGTAGTTGGACAACATATACAGGGCCACCGGTAGAGTCTGTGCCAGATAGGTCAACATCAGCACTGCCAGGTTGTCCTGGATCTCGAAACCCAGGGCGTCACCGATCCGCGCCAGCATGGCGAACAAGGGGATGATGAGCAGTACCCCGGGGAAGAGGTAGATCAGCAGGATGCTGTTGAGCATCATCTCCCGCCCTCGGAACTTCAGCCGTGTGATGGCGTAAGCCCCCAGGGTGGACAGAAGCACGGCAACGAGGGCGGTAGGGATGGCGATCTTGATACTATTCACGATGTTCTCCCCAAAGTTCTGAAAATGCTCCGAGGAGGGGTCGAAGAGCTCCCGATACGCGTCGAGACGCAGCTCTGCGGGGACGTAAACGGGCTTCCTGCCCCCTATTTCGGCCCGGGACTTAAAGGACGAGCTAACCATCCAGTAGAAGGGGAAGAGGATGGTGGTCAGGAAGATGGTCAGGGTCAGGGCGAAGATGAAGCGGCGCCAGGTGAACCAGTGGGCCATGTGGTCGAAGAAAGTCATTTTCTCATCACGCCGTGAACCGTAAGCGGTAGTGCTACTCATATTGCTCCTCCTCCTATTCCTCTGCGGTTCTCATTACGACGGTCACGTACAGAGCCATGAATAGCCCCAGGATAACGAATAAGATCATCGAGGAGGCTGCCCCTGTCCCGAAGTCGCGCAGGCGGAAGCTGAACTCGTAGGTCAGTACTGGAAGCACTTTGGTGCCGTAGCCTCCACCGGTCAAGAGGAAGATGTCGTCGAACTTGTTGAACGTCCACATCAGCCTCAAGAGGAAGATGGCACCGACCACGTAGCGCAGTTCAGGCAAGGTGATGTTGAGGAACTGCTGGAAAGTGCTAGCCCCATCCACGTCTGCTGCCTCGTAGAGTGTTCGGTCAATGGCTTGCAGGCGGGCCAGAATCATGAGCATGGCAAAGGGGAAGTAGCGCCAGGCTTCGAAGATGATAACAATCAGCAGCGCCAGGCCGCGAGTGGCCAAATATGCCTTGGGCAGCTCGATGAGCCCGAGGTTCATCAGGATGTCGTTTAGCACGCCCGATGGACGTGGGTCCAGTAGCCAGCGCCAGACGAAGGCCACGCTGACGATGGGAGCCACATAGGGGAACAAGAAGATGGCTCGGGCAGCGCCACGAGCGCGGAAGGGTTTGTTGAGCACGAGCGAAGCTATCAGTCCAATGACCACTGTCAGAATAGTAGCAGCGAAGGAGTAAACCACGGTGGTGATAGCGGCTCCCCAGTTTGACAAATCGTGATACTTGAAGTCGAAGTCATTCAGAACGCGGCGATAGTTCTCTAGCCCCACGAAGGGCGCACTGAACACGTTGTTGAGGTTCTTGAGCCCGACGTCGCGAAAACTGATGTAGATACTGAAGATGGCCGGAAACAGCACTAACCCAAAAACGATGAGGGCTGTCGGGAGGATCAGCATCCAGGCGAGACGCGCTTCCTGGGCCTGCATTGGCGAGCCCTTGGGCAGTTTCCTTGCTGGTGAACCCTGCTCCTTGGTAGCAACTGTCATAACTTTGCCCCTCTCTTTCCCCGGCAGGGAAACTTCAGTGTGTCTGAGCGGAATTGAGTCCGGTGCCGCACGGCAGACGCACCGCCGCACGGCAGACGCACCGCCGCACGGCAGACGCACCGCCGCACGGCAGACGCACC
>JAKLPW010000491.1 GCA_022013675.1 Anaerolineae bacterium
AGCAAGATACCACAGAGTAGCAGCAGGATCGGTGCCCTATAGCTCCGCCAAAGTCTTCCCTGTGTCCGCCGGGCATCCTGCTCTTCGAACACGGTCTTCAACTCAACCAGCGTTTCATCCAGTCTGGAGCCGAGATTGCCAAGGTTTTCTATCAGGCCTTCTTTCTCGCGCAAAGCTTCACTGAGAGCCCTCTCCTGCTCAGTCTGAAGGGTTCCCATTCTCTTCGCAAGTTTCTCCATTGCAAGGCGAGGTGCATCTAAGGGATTGCTCGATGGCTGAACTGAAGGACGCCCGAAGAGCGGTGAACAAGCGAGAGAATTGGCGTTCGATGCTAGTTTGAGTGCTCTTGACGAGTTCCAATTCTTGCTGGACCTGCTGCAGCGTTTGTTCCGCGTCGGCCAAGCTCGAGCTGTCCCCTTCCTCTTCCAGCGAATGAAATTCTGTTCCTTCTGACATCTCGTTGGCTCCCTATCGGATTGTCGCTACTCGGCTCCCATGGTGACTCGGATTGGTGGCAACTCTCCTTCTTGCCATAATGCCGATTGGCTAATTATAGCAGGAAGAAACCGGTTGTCAATTGCATAGGATGATCATCATGGGTCGTCGGGACTCAGAAGTCGTTGAACATCATCTCAAGATGCTTTCCCTGATCAGTTTGCGGGCTCTTTGCCTGGCAATGCTGGTTGCTCTGATAGTCCCCATCCACGCGGATGCCCAGGGAAGCTCTGTACGCTTTGAGAGGCTCTCGCTGGAGGAGGGGCTGTCCGAGAGCGTCGTGAATGCCATCATGCAGGACAGCAAGGGCTTCATGTGGTTCGGGACGCGGGATGAGCTCAACAAATACGACGGCTACGGCTTCACCGTGTATCGCCATGACCCCGACGATTCGGAATCGTTGTCCAGCAGCTTTATCATGTCAATCTGCGAGGATCGGGACGGCATGATCTGGATCGGAACCTACGGCGACGGCCTGAACAGGTACGACCGGGCTGCTGGGAAGTTCACCCGCTATCGCCACGATCCTGATGATCCAAGTAGTGTGGGTAGTGATACTGTCAGAGTAATCTTCGAAGATCGGGAGGGGACGCTCTGGTTTGGAACTCGGGCTGGAGGGCTGGATAGGTACGATCCGGACACGGACTCGTTTATTCACTACCAACACAGTCCTTGTGACCCAAACTCTCTGAGTGCCAACACGGTCCTGGCAATCTACGAGGGCAGATCCGGGAGACTGTGGGTCGGTACGGAGGTCGGACTGGACGAATTTGACCGGGCTACAGGCAAGTTTGCCCACTATCGGCACGATCCCATCGATGCCGAGAGGTTGGGTAGCCAGACTATCAACGCGCTGTGTGAAGACCGCTACGGGGCCTTGTGGATCGGTACCAACACTGGCCTGAGCGTGCTGCATCGAGATAGGGAGAGCTTCAGACGCTATCAGATGAATCTGTGCACTACGTGCATGACCCCAACGACCCCCACAGTCTGAGTGACGATACCGTGTTGTCAATCTGCGAAGATCGGCGTGGGACTCTGTGGGTAGGAACCGAGCTGGGAGGACTGAACAGATTCAATCGGCAGCCCAAGACCTTTGCGGTCTACACCCACGATCCCGATGACCCCAGTAGTCTGAGTCACGATGGGGTTGTGGCCATGGCCGAGGACCGACGGGGCAGGCTTTGGGTTGGGACGACTGCTGGACTCAATATGTACGATCGGACGACCGGCACCTTTGTGCGCTACACAGAGAAGGACTTTTTTCCCAGTGTCTGGATTCACGGCCTGGTTGCAGATGATGCAGGGAGTCTCTGGCTGAGTACGAATGCAGGCTTGTCCAGGCTCGATCCCTATTATTCCAGGCCGACTCTTCGCAACTTTGATGCCAGTGATGGCCTACAGAGCAATGCCTTCAATACCGGCGCCTACTTCAAGAGCGAGAGCGGAGAGATCTTCTTTGGCGGTGTCAATGGATTCAACGCCTTCTATCCAGAGCAGATCAAGACTAACACCAACTCTCCCCCACTGGTGATAACCGCTTTCAAGAAGCTCAATCGTACCGTCCGCACTGATATCACCGAGCCTGAAGAAATCGAATTGTCTTACAAGGACAACTTCATCTCGTTCGAATTCGCATCTCTGGACTTTACCGCTCCCGAGAAAAACCAGTATACCTATCAATTGGAGGGATTTGACCAGAACTGGGTCTACGCTGGGACACGGCGCTACCAGAGTTACACCAACCTGAAGGGGGGCGACTACGTCTTTCGGGTCAAAGGTTCCAACAACGACGAAGTATGGAATGCAGAAGGGCTGGCAGTCCACATCAAGGTCAAGCCGCCGGTATGGGAGATGTGGTGGTTCAGGATCATCGCTGGCCTGCTGCTGATTGGTGGCTTGTTCGTGGGCTACCGGCTGCGGATCCGCAACATCGAGGTGAGAACCCGCGAACTTGAGGCCCTGGTCGAGGAGAGAACGTACGAGATCGAGCGCCGGCGCCAAGTTGCAGAGGGACTGCGAGAGATCCTGGTCATTCTCAACTCAGACCGATCGCTCAAGGAGAGCCTGGACTACATTGTCTCCCAGGCTGCCCTTTTGACTGGTACTGCAAAGGTTATCGTGTTCCAGCGCGACGAGGAGGGCGGTATTTCGATCGTGGCCAGCAATTCCGAGGGGCAAAAAGACAATCTGACTGGGGAGTGCCTTTTTGTCATTCTGAGCTCCGCGCGGCGGCCCTCCGCCGCGCGGAGCTCAGAATGACAGCTTGAGGTGACCCAAAGAACAAATGCGATTGCCCTGATAGGCGTGCTTGGCCAAAGTCCTCCACGAGTTTCCTGTTCAAGGGGGATCGTCAGATCCCGGCCTTGTACGCGGATAGGTGGTCTGGAGGGGGCCTGCTACTGCGGACTGTGCTCGCCGGTAAGCGGTACGAAGACAACACCGGTGATCCGTTGGGATACTATCTCTTCGCCCTCACGCTCGATTTTCCACAGCACCTGATAGGCCCCAGGTGGACCTACGGGAACAACCATGCACCCGCCGTCAGCCAGTTGGTCCAACAGGGGTTGAGGGATATGATCCGGCGCACAGGTAACGATGATAACATCGTAGGGAGCGTGTTCTTCCCAGCCGTAGTAGCCGTCAGCGTGCTTCACGTGAACGTTGGCGTATCCCAGACGACGAAGGAGTTCCGTGGCACTCTCGGCCAGTTCCTCGATGATCTCGACGGTGTAGACCTCATGGGCAAGTTCCCCCATAATCGCAGCCTGGTAGCCGGAGCCGGAGCCAATCTCCAGGACCTTGTCAGCCTGCCCTACCTCCAATAATTGGGTCATCAGGGCAACGATGTAAGGCTGAGAGATAGTCTGGCCGTATCCTATGGGCAGGGGGCGGTCAGCGTGAGCCAGTCCCTGATAGCGCTCGGGTACGAACTCATGCCGTGGCACCTTCTCCATGGCCTTCAGCACTTTCTCATCAGTGATGTCTCTGTTCCTCATCTGTGCTTCTACCATTTGCATCCTCGCTGCCTGGTACTGATCGGCCGTCGGGGTGAGGCCCGTGGAAATCTGTGTCGCCGTAGAGTGCGGCAGGGGGGTCTGAGAGGTATCGCTCGATGTTCCAGGCCGCATGCTAACGATTCTGGCAATCATGATGATGAGGGTGAGCACTGCGGCAGCAGCAAGAGCGAGTTTTAGGGTTGCTCTTCGCATTTTGTCTTTGCGCATGTCCGTCCCTCCCTCAGCACACTGCAGGGGATATTCGGGGTATTCGCAGTTCCATTTTATCACGTAGCGGACAGAATATCAAGCCAGGTACAACGCAGGATTGCGAAGCAGATCGGTCCAATGAGACAAATACCGCTCCAGGCCAGTCCACGACTGGCGTTGGTGGAGAGCAGGGGACTGGCAACCGGCTTTTGCCCTCTGCTTCGTTTTTCTAACACCCCTGACCTGATAGTGCATGTCGACTTGATGTAAACGAGAGAATATGGTATAGTAGCTTACCTAAAAGGTAAAGTCGATAGAGGGTTCTGAAGGAATCCACTCGCTAGACTTCAGGAGTCTTCAGCGAGGCAACGGTTGTCTACAATCTGGGTCAGAACCGTATAGAATCCAGCATGCCTCCTGCAAGCGATAGACTTCCGAGGTCTTTTTCGATACCTTCCTACTTAGACTTGACTAACTGTGATATAATATAGAGTACGTATCAACAGAAGTGTCGCAGTCGGGGGGGGCGTTCCATAACGGGTTCTCCGTAGTGAGCGTGGCTTTCAAGGGGGACTTCGGGTTATCCGTTTGAGTATGAGGCTCGGGCGATGTCGCTGAGCCGCGCCAGGTGCTGTAGTAGCTCTCTCAACGACGAGGTGCTCTTGACAACGCTCTCGTCTGCCTTCATTCAATGCAGTCAGAACAGGGTTAGCAATGTAGCGATTCCCGGGAGCGCGTAACAACGAGACTTGGCTGAACTCCTGGCAATGAGCCCTGCGGCAAACAGGGGGAAGAAGTAGGTAGGAGGCCTGTCTGGGATGCCATCTGGAATGCCAACCTTGATATCATCTGTATCTCGTTCTCTTATCGCGCCTGTTTTGCGATCTGTACAACCCGCCCGTGCTGTTCTTTCCCGGCCACTTCCTGACCTCGGATCTTTAAAGTCACAATGGTTTCATGGTGGTTGTACATTTGTTCCTCCAGCGGATTCGCTATGCAGGGTATCCCTTGCCAGCCCGATTTCCCTTGTGGCTACTGGCTCTCTACAGATTGCTCCCCCGCTGGTCCATCGAGATAACTACTCTCGGATGATCCCTGGCTCGTTATTAGGGCATGGTGATACTTCCATGCATGTGCTCGGCACTGGGTGAGCAAGCTGGTCTTGGTGTCGGCTTGGAGCAAGGACCGGCACAGCAGGATACGTGATATAGGAAAGGAGAGAGCAGCGGACGATGAGAACAGCGATTCGATACGTTCTAAGGACACTCGTATGGGGCATTATAGCTGGCTGCGTGGGGGGGCTTCTATACGGGTTGATGTTGCTGATTCGCGACAACCCGGTCTACTTTATACAGCAGGTGCTGGATGGCCTGAAGTTGGGGTTCGTCTTTGCATTGATCGCCTTGGGCTATACGTTGGTCTATGGCATCGTGAAGTTGATCAATTTTGCTCACGGCGATGTCTTCATGGTGGGAGCATTCACCAGTTTCTATGCCATCACGAGGTATCACTGGGGGTTCGTTCCCTCGATACTTCTGGCCATGGTGGTGTGCACGTTCTTGAATGTCGTCATCGAGAGGGTAGCCTACAAGCCTCTGCGGAACGCGCCTCGGATCTCGGCTCTGATCACTGCTATTGGAGTCTCATTCTTCCTGGAGTATTTCACTGCCCTGAACTTTGTCTTCACGGCTAACTACATCACCTACAAGCGGCCTCTCGAGCTCATCGTTTGGGATATCCGGGAATTCACCAACGTCTGGCTCATTCTGTCGGTACTCTTCGTCGCGAGCATGGCTGGAGCGGCTTTCCTCCTGCGACGAAGACGAGCGATTTCGCTCGTCACCCAGGAGGAGGACGAAGTGGAGGTTCTTTCCTCCCAGGCCAGCGGCGGCGGTACGATCGTTGCCCTTATGGTGGGTGCTGGTCTGGTCCTCGCCGCTGTGAGCGCTGCTTACCTGGTCGACATAGGTGTCTCATCGTGGCTGCAATCCAGAGGAGTAGCCTGGGGCTTCCGCAAAGCTCTGCTGGTTCTGCCTAAAGGTGGCGGCATACTGCTCACCAACATCACAGTGGTCATCATGGGTGTAACACTGTTGCTACTCTTCTTGCTGCAGTACGTTGTGGGGAGCACCAAGATCGGGAAGGCCATGCGCACTGCCGCTTACGACAAACCGACGGCCCGATTGATGGGGATCGATGTCGACTCGATCATCTCTTTCACCTTCGCTATCGCCGCGGCTTTCGCAGGGGGGGCAGGGGTACTATATGCCATCGCGTATCCGCAGATTCTCACTTTCATGGGCATCATGCCCGGCTTGAAGGCCTTCGTCGCCGCCGTGTTGGGTGGCATCGGCAGTATCCCAGGCGCTTTTATCGGAGCGCTCCTCATGGGACAACTCGACATGTTAACGGTTGCCTACGTTCCTTACGGATCGCGCTTGCGAGACGGCATCGCTTTCATTATCTTGATCATTGTGTTCCTGGTCCGACCCACCGGTATCATGGGCGAGCCTGAGCGTGAGAAGGTGTAGAGGGAGAAAATGAAACTATCGCAGAAGCTTTCTTCATGGCTGACAGGCGTTGTGGCTGTCATAATCTTCGTCGCGGTGCATCTCCTCATTAGTCGGAAGGGCATCAGCTCCTACTGGGCTCAAGTAGTACAAATGGGTTGCGTCACCGCCATCACCTGCATTGGCCTGAATATCATCTATGGCTTCAATGGCCAGTTCTCTCTAGGGCATATCGGGTTCTACGCCATCGGTGCTTATGCCTCCGCACTGGTCACCAAGGACTGGCTGTCACAGTGGAGCGGTAGCAACCTGGGAGCGTTCTCTTTCATCGTGGCCCTGGAGATCGGTGCAGTCGTTGCTGTGGCTATCGTTGGACTACTGCGGGTGGGTTCGCTCCGCAAGCGAACGCGAGAATGGCTCCAGGCTTACATTTCTGATTTCGAGGCGAAGTTCCTGAGCACACTGGTAGCGCTGGTCATAGCAGCGGTGGCCATAGCGACGGGAGTTTTTGTAGGGCGGATAGTACAAATGCTCCTACCCAGACTCCTGGGACCAGTACTGGAAACAGCATCTCCAGATGTTGCGCAGAACGCCATTTTCTTCCTGGCGCTCATCGCTGGAGCCATCCTGGCGGGACTTATTGGGTTCCTGGTAGGTATGCCACTGCTCACTCTTACTTCGGACTACTTCGGCATCGCCACTCTGGGCTTTGCCATCATGGTCTACAGCGCACTCCAGAACTCCGACTTGATTGTCCCCACCATGAAAGGCGCTCGTGGGATGGTGGGTATACCACGGCTGAGTACATGGGCCTGGGTTTTCTGGTTCATGGTCGCGGTAGCAGTGATCACGCGGAACTTCCTCTATTCTTCTCAAGGAAGGGCGACGGTGTCGGTTCGTGAGGACGAGGTCGCAGCGAAAGCTATGGGCATTGACGTAGTCCGGTACAAGGCAATCGCCTTCGCCATGGGCTGTTTCTTTGCGGGTCTTGCGGGGGGACTGTACGCTCATCTCTACTCTTTCTTGCATCCCAGTACGTTTCACTTCGTGAAGGGGTTCGATCCGCTCATCATAATCGTGCTTGGTGGTCTTGGCAGTATGACCGGGACCATCGTCGCTTCCTTCGGGTGGGCCTTTGTGCTGGAGGGGTTGCGGGTGATCCTGCCTCAGGGGTTCGAGGATTGGCGCTTCGTGATCTACCCTGTCATTCTACTGGTTGTTATGCTATTGCGTCCACAGGGGCTTTTCGGCGGGTTGGAACTTGGGTTCCTGAAAGCGCCTCGACCAGCCCTGAGGGAGGTCAAGGCTGCTACAGCTCGGGCGGAACCTATCCAGGCCTTGGCGACTAACCCTTCAGGACAATCCAACGGGGAGGAGGTGTAGAGACATGGGAGAACGAGCAAACAATGCAGTCTACGGAAAACGAGTTGGCCCTCCCAAGAGCGAGATACCCGTGCTCGAGATCGATCATCTAACTAAGAGGTTTGGAGGTCTCAAGGCAGTATCAGATTTCGACGTACAGGTTGACAAGGGCGAGTTGGTGGGGTTGATCGGTCCTAACGGAGCGGGCAAGACTACCGTTTTCAACATGATAACCGGCCTCTACGATCCAACCGACGGCGAGATCCGCTTCCAGGGAGAGGACATCGTTGATCTGGAACCTCATGTCATTACGCAGAAAGGCATAGCCCGGACTTTCCAGAATATCCGGCTTTTCCCGAACCTGACCGTGCTGGATAACGTGCGTATCGCCTATCATCCCCACGCGGGATACAACCTTGTCGAAGCTATCACTCGGCTAGGCCGGTTCAGCAGAAAAGAGAAAGAGATGACCGAACGTGCCCAGGAGTTTCTGGCCGTTTTCGGTCTGGAGGAATTCCAAGACAGAATCGCCAAGAATCTGCCCTACGGCGAGCAACGAAGGCTGGAAATCGCTCGCGCGCTGGCCGCGGAACCTGAACTCTTGCTCTTGGACGAGCCGGCCGCTGGCATGAATCCCAACGAGGTATACATGTTGATGGACCTGATCCACTTCATTCGCGACCGATTCAACCTGACCATTTTGCTCATTGAGCACCAGATGCGGGTTGTGATGGGGATCTGCGAATGGATAACGGTCATGGATTTCGGCGAGGTGATCGCCCGCGGAACCCCGGAGGAAATCCAGAACAACCCGACAGTCGTCGAGGCGTACCTGGGCACTGGGGCCAAACTGGAGGTGGCTTGAATGCTTCTGGAAATCGAGAATCTACACGTTTTCTACGGTGCGATCGAAGCGCTACACGGTCTTTCCTTCCACGTCGATGAAGGCGAAATCGTAGCCCTTATCGGTGCTAATGGAGCGGGGAAAAGCACCATCCTGAACACCATCTCTGGACTCCTTCGGCCTCGAGAGGGGAGCATCCACTTTCGCCAACAGGACATTACAAACACTCCCGCTTCACGCATAGTGAAGCTCGGTATCTCGCAAGTGCCCGAGGGTCGAAAGATCTTCGCGCCTCTGACCGTGAAAGAGAACCTGGAGATGGGCGCTTATACCCGCAGTGACAAGTCTGAGATCGCGGAATCCATGAAAAGCGCGTTCGCCAGCTTTCCACGTCTGGAGGAGCGGCTTCAGCAGCTTGGCGGGACTCTATCAGGAGGAGAACAGCAGATGTTGGCTATGGGGCGAGGCCTGATGTCACGCCCAAGCTTGCTACTGTTGGACGAGCCTTCTATGGGATTGGCTCCCATCCTGGTAGAAGAGATATTCCGGATCATTGAAAAGATCAATGAGCAAGGCACGAGTATCCTGCTGGTGGAACAGAATGCCAATATGGCCCTTTCCGTTGCTGATAGGGGATATGTCCTGGAAACGGGGCAGATTGTCCTGGAAGGCTCCGCGCGGGAACTGCGCGAGAACCCGGAGGTTAAAGCTGCCTATCTGGGTAAAGCCTGAGTCCCCTGCATAGTGTGGTGCGACTGATGCTGTGGTGCGACTGATGCACCTACACAGTCAGGAGGCTCAACGTACGCCTTGGCCAATAATAGCTTGCAGGAGTATGTGGTTGCGAAGGAGGTGATAGCAGCCTGACGAGACTTCGAGGCAACGGTGCCAGATATACCATTGACGGGCTGGGGAATGGCTACCCCCGATGCAGCAGATAGTAGGCTACCGTAGCACCGCCGACAGATTCTCTTGGTCGGCGGAGTAAAGCATACGCATGGAGGAGAATAATACTATGAAGAGCAAGTTTTGGATTCTGATTAGCGTTCTGGTGATCGTTGGCATGGTGTTGAGCGCCTGCGCCAAGCCCACGCCCACCCCCAAGCCTGTGGAAAAGCCCATAGCGAAACCGGCCGAGGTCCCGGCGACCGAGCCCATCAAGATCGCTATCCTAGCGCCCTTGAGTGGTGACGTCAAGACCTTCGGTGAGTCCACCCGCGATGGGGCCCTCATGGCCTTCGAGGAGTGGAATGCCAAGGGTGGCGTGTTGGGCCGGCAGATCGAGGTGATCATCGGCGACTCGAAGTGCGACGCCCAGGAAGCGGCCAACGCCGCCAACAAGGTGATCTTCGAGGACGGCGTGAAGTACATCGTAGGTGAGGTCTGCTCCAGCGCATCCATCCCCATCTCCGAGATCGCCGAAGCCGAGGGCGTGCTGCAGATATCGCCCACCTCCACGAACCCGGCGGTGACCATCAACGAGGACGGATCCAACAAGGAGTACGTCTTCCGAGCCTGCTTCCTCGACCCCTTCCAGGGCGAGGTGGTAGCAGCCCTGGCGATGGAACTGGGAGCCAAGACTTCCGCCGTGCTCTACGACGTGGGGAACGACTACGTGAAGGGCCTGGCGGAGTACTACAAGTTGGCCTTCGAGGCGATGGGCGGGACGGTGCCGGTCTTCGAAGCCTACACCAAGGAAGACACCGACTTCTCGGCCATTCTGACGAAGGTGGCGGCGGCCAATCCCGATGTGCTTTTCCTGCCTGACTACTACAGCAAGAACAACCTCATTGCAGCCCAGGTGCAGGAAAAGGGAATCAAGGCGATACTGCTGGGTGGCGACGGCTGGGATTCGCCGGAGCTGGACATGCCGCTGTTCGAGGGTGGGTATCACTCGAACCACTACTCGCCCGCCGATCCACGGCCCGTGGTGCAGAACTTCGTGCAGGCCTACACGGCCAAGTACGGAGCCGAGCCGGATGCCCTGGC
>JAKLPW010000492.1 GCA_022013675.1 Anaerolineae bacterium
GCATGCCCATGATGGACGTGACAGTGGATGAACCGCACTATTGGCGAGCGGTGGTGATGGACTACTACACCGGCGCTGGGTGGATCGATAAGAGCTCCACCAGCGTGCGCCTGAAACGAGACGAGTCGCTCCCCTTCCAATCCGTGCTGTCGCTCCCCTTCCAGTCCGTGCCATACCTGCTGCGCCACGAGATCACCCAAACTATCGAGATGGCGTATACCGGGGAGACCGTGCTCTTCGCCGCAAGCCAACCCGTAGCGACCAGCATGGAAGCCCAGATCCAGATGCACGTCACCATGCTTCCAACCGACACTCAGCCTCCGGCCTCATCTGGCGCGCCAGGCGAGGCGCTGCCCCTGGGCGAGATATCCATCCTCTACGCGCCAAGTGCTCTACGGGAGGGGAAGACCTACTCGACGGTCTCTTCCGTCTCCCATGCCAGCGCCCAGACGCTTAGAAGGATAGATGCCAACTATCCCAACTGGCTCACGCAACGCTACCTCCAACTGCCGGAGAGATTGCCCCAGCGGGTCCGCACCCTGGCAAACGAAATCACGGCTCCCTACACGAATCCTTATGACAAGGCAACCGCTATCGAAGCCTACCTGCGTAGGATCCCCTACGACCTGTCCATCAATGCCCCTCCCGCCGGACGGGACGCAGTCGACTGGTTTCTCTTTGACAACCAACGGGGATACTGTGACTACTATGCCTCGGCGATGATAGTCCTCTGTCGAGCAGCAGGCATACCAGCCCGCTTGGCTCAGGGGTACGCTCGTGGAGAGTACGAGATATCTGTGAGAGGGTACCGAGTGCGCGAATCCGATGCTCACTCCTGGCCAGAGATCTACTTCCCATACTGTGGGTGGATCGAATTCGAGCCTACGACAGCACAACCTCTCATATCCCGAGTATCTCCGGACGATGAGGCGGTGGAGCCGCTACTCCTATCTCTGTTGGCCAGCATCACTCACGAGGATGAGGACAAGTTTGGCCCCGATGAGGGAGAGGTAGACAGGGAGGACATCGAGGACATCGTTCTGGGCCCACCGCAGCCGAAGGGGAGGGAGCAAATGGTCCTTTTCTATGCTGTTGGCATTGTGCTGCTGGCCGCCTTGCTTGCCATCGGAATAATCCTAAGGTTCCGAAGACTACGCAGCCTCAAGCCTGTCGAGAGCATATACGCGCGCATGACCGATTGGCTATCACTGGTGGGCGTGAGACCGAAGGCCTACCAGACCCCTCTGGAATTCGCGCAAGTGGCATCGGCGAAAGTGCCTCCTGCCAAAGGGAGGTTTGCAGACATCGCGACCATGTATGTGAAAGAGCGCTTCAGTCGCCAGCGACTGAGCGAGGACGAGGAGCAGCACGTAGCTGAGGTCTGGAAAGGTACCTGGTGGCTAATACTTCGCCAGGTCGCGGTCCTCAGGCGAGAAAAAGCTCGTCGTCGTAGCACACGAGCGCGCCTGTCACACAATGAGCTCCGCCCCTTCTGACTCTGCGATACGGATGACGAAGGACGAAGGACGGATGACGAAGGACGGTCACGATCACACTTCTAACCAATGTCTCTCTCGTATCTCGGAAAGCAATTCATTTTCCTCCGAGAGACCCTCCCCACTGCTCTCCTCATAGATGGCCCGGGGCGAGACTCCCCGGAATGTAGGTGACTGGCCCAACGCATCCCAGATTTCTTCTGTATCCTGCCTGATGCAACCTAGCACAAAAGAAACCACCAGCCCCTTCTCTAGCGCGTTCCGAAAGGGTCCTTCTCGCTCCTCGTACTGCCGGAGAAACTCATCCACCAGATCCATGATCTCACTAACAAAGTCAATCATACCATCCTGCCGAAGCATACACTATTCCCCTTCTCGCACCTACCAAACGACGGTCGAGTAGCAACGTGGATTCACTTCTGCCGAGTCTCCTTGCCCTCACAAAACTCACGCATCCTTTGAGGCATCCAGGTTGATGCCTACGCACTAACCCTTGTGCTTCACCAAAGCCCCACAGAACATACCACCCAACACGGCCAAGTCTTCCGTAGGGAGATAATGCCCTGTCACAGCGTCAAAAAGCACCGTTACTGCGGCCGGGAACTCATCGTCCGCCAGATGCAAGACGATAGCCATACGGACGCGGGGGAGAATCTGAAACATGAAGGAGGCATCGCCGAAGCTCAGGCGGTCTCCTCCTAGTGCCCGCGCTGCCGCTATGAAGCCTTCCAGGTCACAACCATACGCCCTCGCGAGGGGAAGACTCGTCCGTCCCTGCAAGGCGGCATCGTAGACCAGGGCATCGGGGAGCTCTCGAAAGGCAACCCAGTGATCGGCCAGCAGCGTGCCATCCGCCTTGGTCAGGTAGTGGAGCAGAAGAAGCTGCACGGCTAAATTAGGCGTTTTCTCCGTTCCCAACTCTCGCACATCCCCATCCGGGTAACTGATCTGATAGTCCCGGCCCCAGAATCTGACCTCGAAATTGCCGCCCCCCTTGGGATCACGCACATAGCAAGTGTCACTCTTGTAGGCCGTGACTACGGGGTCCAGCCCACGCAGCGCAGTGCGAGCCAGGCGACCCGCCACTTGATGGGACTTCTCCTTCTCTTGCATGCCTCTGCCTCCTTACCTTGTCGAAAGAGTTGAACGTTCCCATTATACCAGCCTTTGCCGTCCATGACAATGTTCAACGACAATCTCCTTCCGTATCTCATCCTCCATCTCCTCGTCTTATGTAATGACCACCAGTTGTGGGCGAACACTTCCGAAGTCTGCCTTGGCTAGTCATGAGAATTTTCGACCACGAATCTCTGCAAAGCAATGAATCTCAACACACCAAGAAGAGTTCGGAAGTCTCTGACCGAGAACTGAGCAACCGAGCCAAAGCGCCAGCAATTCTAAATTTGAAGGTTCTGTGGGTGAAAAAAACTATATAGGCGCAACAATTCTGTCGCTGGTGGGATGAAAATCCTGCATTTCGGCCCTGGAATAGGGACGCGCGACGCTAAAATGGCCATATTTAGAATTGCTGCCAAGTCGCAGAAGCCCTTGACAAGACGCGGTTTTCGTGCTACCATGAAAACGTCAGAAAGCTTATGGGGAGTTGTTGAAGTGGGGGGATTCGAATTCCACTCTGTCTGTGGGATTCGCCCGAGGGACTGTTGCCCATGTAAGGAAGCGGCTGGTTACCTGAGGGAGAAAGATACATCTGCGAAGTTCGTGATATCTCGGAACCAAGCGCAGCAGGCAGGCTCAGCAGAACCCATGAAGGAGATGACGTGATGATGAAAGTATGGTTTAGTTTGAAAGACGCGAAGGCCCGGCGGGCGGCAAGCGGGGTTCTGGCCCTGGTGTTGCTTCTGGGCCTTCTGGGTCCCGCTCCGGCACTGGCTGTCCCATCGCCGGGACACTACTTCTACGGCAACGTCCCGGGCGCGAGCCCGGGCATGGAGGTCACGGCCAGGATAGCCGGGACCGCCTTGGAGTATAACACGACGGTGAATGCCAGTGGCCAGTATGGCTACGACCCCAACTATATGGTCGTCCCCGGGGACGACCCGGGTGTCCCAGGGAAGGAAGGCGGTGAGGCCGGCGACCTCGTTGAGTTCTACGTCGAAGGTATCAAGGCCTTGCTGTATGACGTTAGTGCAGGCGAGTCGCTAGATGCTTACCCGTGGGAGTCCGGCGGCACTACCAACCTGAACCTAGTTACACCGACGAACACGCCGACGAACACACCGACGAACACACCAACGAACACACCAACGAACACACCAACGAACACACCAACGAACACACCGACGAACACACCGACGAACACGCCAACGAACACACCGACGAACACGCCAACGAACACACCGACGAACA
>JAKLPW010000493.1 GCA_022013675.1 Anaerolineae bacterium
AGAAGGAGGAGTAGGGCAGTTGTCCAAGACGTACGGCTGGATTGGCAAGATCCTCAGAGTTGACCTGACAATCGGAACAAGAGAGACCTTGAACACTGCACGGTACACGGATCGGTTCATTGGCGGGAGGGGACTAGCAGCCAAGACATACTGGGATGAGGTGCCTGCAGACTGTGGCGCGTTCGATCCAGAGAACAAGCTCATCTTCATGACAGGGCCACTCACAGGCACTACAGCGCCTTCTTCGGGAAGAGCACACCTCGCTTTCAAGTCGCCGAAGGCCTACACGAACGAATCGTATGCACACTCTCATGCTGGAGGACACTGGGGGCCAGAGCTGAAGTTTGCTGGATTCGACGGCGTGATAGTTGAAGGCAAGGCACAGGAGCCCGTGTATCTGTGGATAAACGACGGGCATGTGGAAATCAGGGACGCGCAATCTCTCTGGGGTTTGGACACTTTTGCCACGCAGAAGGAGATTGAGAGAAGGCATGGCTCCAAAACACGCTCACTGGTGATTGGCGTAGCTGGGGAGAGACTGAGCCGGAACGCCGTCATCCTCACAGACACGGACTCGGCCTTCGGAGACGGGGGACCTGGAGGTGTGATGGGTTCCAAGAATCTGAAGGCTATTGCAGTGAGAGGTACAGGCGCGATACCAGTAGCAGATCCCTCACGCCTTCTCGACGCGACCTATCGCATCTCTCGCCTAATCACCCGGAGAGAAGGAGAAGAAGAGCCTGCCTACTTCCAGAGAGGCATGGGAGGGTGGGCAGGGACCAAGCTGGAGGAAGAGGCAATCAGGGGCGATATTGAGATCGGGACCGCTGCCTGCTTCGCGTGTCCCATAGCTTGTCGCAGAAGTGTGAAGTTCAAGGATGGCTCTATCCCGCCTGGAACGGTTCAGTGCGCGGCGATGGATGCCTATTGTGGACCAGAGCAGCGGTACTATGGAGGAAAGTACTGGGGTAGGGTTTCCTTCAAAGCGACTCAGTTGATGAACATGTACGGTATTGGTGCGCGCGAGGTGCAGTGGGCAGATGCGTCAGCGGTGGACCGCGGCGGGCTGAACTGGATCGTGGACTGTTATCAGAACGGGGTGCTGACTGAGGAGAACACGGATCTGCCCCTGGGCAAGTTCGGCAGCGAGGACTTCATCGAGAAGTATCTTTGGAAGCTAGCGTACAGGGAGGGGGTCGGCGACGTACTCGCAGAAGGAATCCCCAGGGCAGCTCAGTACATCAAAAATCACCCCGGCGAATTCCATCTGAACCCAGAGAAAGCCGCACGAGCGTACGAGATCTATCAGAAAGCCACTGATCCGAGTATGGGGTGCTACTACTCGCGGGGCGGGCGATTCGGGGGTTACTCTATGCACAGATGGGGCGCGATTGAGTACCCGAAGGGAGTCCTCATACATAGTCCCGTTTGCCAGATCATGCATGCCACCGATGTCAGAGACGCCGGAACACAGCATGAGTACACCATCCAGATGCTCTGTCAGTATCGGCCAGAGATACCCGCGGGCTCGGCTGTGTGGAGGGAAGCACTAGAAACCTTCTCTGAAAAGTGGTTCGGAAGTAGGTACGCCCTTCAGGCCTACAGCTACGAGCACAAACCGGAGATCGCGATCTTTTCGCAGCACCTGGCGATGGAGAAGGAAAACCTGATACTCTGTGACTGGATCTTTCCCATCACGTACTCCATCTACACCCCAGACCATCTAGGAGATCGCGAATTGTCTGCTCCAAGTGATCTGTTCGCTGCCGTGACCGGTATCGAGAGAACGCGGGATGAGATGTGGTTGGCATCAGAACGCTGCTGGAACCTGGAGAGAGCCATCGCTTGCAGAGAAGGAAGGAGACGGGAAGACGACTGGTTGCTTCCGGGTTACTTCGATCTGATTGATCAGTTGGGCCACACGATAGATAGGCAAGCGTTCAGTGGAGCCATGGACAGGTATTATCAGCTGAGGGGCTGGGATCTGGAGACCGGGGTACCAACACGTGCCAAGTTGGAGGGGCTTGATCTGAAAGACGTCGCAGACGAACTGGAGCGGTTGGGAGTCCTGCCAGTATAGTTGAGAGAGAGCATTGCCAGCGTGGTGAGCCACCAGGGCTAGTGCCCCTTCAGTCGCTGTTTTATCGTCCAACTAGCCTATGGCTGCCTACGGTATCCGAGTAGGGACAAAAGGGATTGCACGTTGCAGACCTTCTGTGGTCCGAGGCCGCCGTCTTGACCGTCGTCTTCGGCTTTCTGGGAGAAAGGATGTCTCATGCCGCTATTCTATGTCGCAGACCTTGTGGATGTTGGAACACGTATCTTCGTCGCCGCGGGCGCACCGGAGCCGGTTGCCAGGCGTGTAGCTGATTCATTGGTGCTCAGCAACCTGCTGGGGGTAGACTCGCACGGCATCATGCGCATCCCCCAATACTTGAACGAGATTGAAGCGGGCGGGATCGTTCCAGATGCAGAGCCAAAGGTAGTACACGACAATGGCGTTGTCGTCTTAATGGATGGTCAAGACGCTTTCGGTCAGATTGTTGCCGAGCGGGCCATGCGGCTGGCTATCGAGAAGGCCAGACAACACGCGATTGGCGTCGTTAGCTTTGCCCGCGTGGTGCACATCGGACGTCTGGGCGAGTGGGTCGCTCTGGCTGCTGACGAAGGGCTGTTTGGGCTGGTGCTGGCAAATGGCTCAAGGCCAGGCGGGCTCGTCGCCCCCTTTGGTTCGCG
>JAKLPW010000494.1 GCA_022013675.1 Anaerolineae bacterium
AATCTTGTTGAGAAGCCAAAAGCGGAGTGATCCCATGTCCGTGGCAGCCCTGGTGGGAGAACCCTACCTCGGCTTGCGATCACCCGTATGCGCAGGCATGGCTCGCGGCTGGGTGGAGAGTGGATGCGGTAGATCAGTAAGACGAATGGGTACGGTTTGGGCGTGTAAGGTGGTAAGTCTTCGAGTTCTTTCAGGAAAGTCATTGGTACCATCGCAGAAATCCGTTCGACCCAACAAAAATCACCCCCTTGTAGCTAGGCCCGGTTACCGGGCGCACGGCACGCTCAGCCGACTTTCGCGTACAAAGGAGTGATTGTTACCTGAGTAAATCATACAACATTTGTCAAGCTTTGTCAACGGTTTTTGATCGTTCATTCATCAAGCACATAGGTGCCTGACACCACCTCATCACCCCGAAACGGGATCTGAACGCGCTGGTGTATGAGTTGTACAGGCTGACGGCGAAGGAGATCGGTATCATCGAGGCCGTGGGGGGAAGATAGCCACGAATTACACGAATTAACACGAAAAAAGAGGAATTAGTGAAATTCGTGCAATTCGTGGCAAAGAAGGAGCAGTAAGATAGCCACCAACTACACCAATCTCAATGTGCGTCGACCAGTTCAACTTCACCCACAAGGCCTACCACGCGTATCCTCTGGGTCGCGGTGACCTTTGACAACTCCGTCACCCCATGGCATACTCACTGCGTGTTGCAGGAAGAAGGAGGTCGCGATGCCACTGCGTTTCCCTGATTTCGAAGATGTACCACTGGGACGTGCTCCGCTCTCGCCAGGGCGATGGATTGGGCCGCGCATCCACCCTCCGAACTCGCCAGGGCTATTGAGCTGTCTTTGAGCCTGGGTTCATACTCGCTTGCTGCAGAATTGTCGCAGAAGGGGTCCCAGCTCTTCCCTGAGCATGAACAGTTGAAGCGTGCAGCGCAGGCACTGAGTGCTCCTGTGGTTCGGAGAGTGCCCATTCCCAAGGCTGGAGGCCTGGATGACTCGAGGGCTTGGATACGAAAAGAGGCTCCCAAATACCATGGCAAATGGGTAGTGGTACATAAAGGTACTCTGTTGGGTGTGGCCGATCGGCTCAAAGAACTGGAGACCATCATAGGGCAAGCCCCCGAAGGCGCACTCGTGACCAAGGTGCTATGACGTGGCGAAGTTCTCAAGGGATCTCATAGAAGCAAGTCCACGTGCCATTTTGGGATGCCTCAACGGGCACTAGCGCCACAGCGGAATAGATGTTATAATGACCGCACAGATTCCGGGAGGTGCCGAATGACGATTGTCGTGGCCGTTAAGGTAAACGATGGACTGGTCCTGGCAGCCGATAGCGCCGTGGCGGTACACGGTGGACCGGCCGGACAGCCTCCGGGCGTTCTGAAGACCTACGACTATGGACGCAAGCTCTGTCACATCAAGGACTATCCCATCGGCACGCTGAACTGGGGAGTCAGCCTTTTGGGCTCGCGCACTATCGAGAGCCTGATCAGCGAATACGAGTTTGGCCTGCCTGGTGTTGAGGCCCAACCCATGTTCAAGGTACGGGAGATCGCCGGTGGTCTGCGTGCCTTTCTCCTAGAGCGCTACGAGACACAATATGGACCACTTTCCCCCGGGACGCAGCCCCCGTTGGGGGTCCTGGTCAGTGGCTACTCTGATGGAGCCTACTTCCCCGAGCAGTACCTGTTTGAGTTCCCAGTCACGCCCGAGTTGCAGGTCCGCCGGCCTGATGGCGAAAGCGGTGAGCCGAATCTCGGCGTCGACTGGTTCGGCCTGACCGACGCGATTACCCGCTTGATCAAGGGTGCCGATCCACGCCTGGGCGAGGTTCTGGCCCAGCGTCTGAAAACCTCGCCCGAAGAAACCTGGGAAGTGCTGGCGCAGTACGAGTATCGCATCGCTTTTGAGGGCATGCCACTTCAGGATGCGATAGACCTGGCTGTCTATCTTGTTGAGATGACCATAGGCCGCTACCGCTTCGCAGTGGGCGCGCCCCTGTGCGGCGGGGAAGTGGACACCGCCGTCATTACACCGCGTGGCTTCACCTGGATCTATCGAAAGAACTGGCGTACAGTTCGACGAGAGGGTGTGAAATGAGTATTCATGACCTCTATCGGTCATCCATTGGCAGCCAGAACGCTTCTTCCCGAGGCGTTCGAGAGGCGCTCAGTCCAGAACAGGCATACTATGCACCGGAGGTGCTGATGACAGGTCAGGTATGTGTCAACAGTGGTCGCGAGGCTCGGCCGTTGCTTTCCCAATCACCAGCGCCGCCCAGGATCACTGCCTCTGCTCTGGATGCCCAAGGGCTGGCTGAAAGGGTGGTGCAACGGGCTCGCCACGTGGCTTCGCTGGAATCCGTCTATATCAAGGGCAGGCCGTGGGGGTTTGAGTGCTGGCTGATATCCAACCACAGCACCGAAGATGAGCGATTCCGCCTTTATGACCTCGAGTGGCAACTGATGGAACTGGTGCATGACGTTGGGTTCAAGTTCCACCTGATAGACCGACATGGACAGCCGCTGGAACAAGTACTGACCCTGGAATCTCCTGATGCGATAGTCGCTCTGCGGAAGACTAGAGATGCCTGACGCTCGATCCCATCTTCGGCAAGCTCAACACAACCGGGATCTGATTGAGTCACTGAGCCCCGTCAGCACGCCCTTCTTGGACTGGGTGGTAACGGTTGCTTTCTACGTCGCGCTGCATCGCATAGAAGCCTGGTTTGCCGGCAAAGGTCAGCACTTTGAATCTCACACACAGCGCGACGACTGGCTAAGCAAGGCCAAGCAACTGCGACAGGTTGTGTGGCCGCGCTACAAGGAGTTGGAATTCCAAAGCCGCCAGGCACGCTACCAATGCGTCTCTTTTGATAGGGCGTTTGTCCAAGGGCGCTTGATGGATCTTCTTGATGAGCTTGAGCAAGAGATGGATACCCTTACAACATGCCCACCCATGACATCATAGACAACCGCAACCGCCAGTTGGCCCCCGAGATCAACAGATTCCTGGCCGACAGCAACCGCGCGCACTTCGCTGTGGGCTATTTCTTCCTGTCGGGCTTCCAGACCA
>JAKLPW010000495.1 GCA_022013675.1 Anaerolineae bacterium
AGTGGGTCGCGAGTTTGCAGCCACCCCATTCCTAGTGGCAGTGTACGCCAGTTTGACCCATCAACACAAGATGGAACCGAGTCAGGAAGTAGGCGGGAAGGGCGAGGCATGCGACGTCGATAGTTTCGTTTTCCTCGATCTGAGGCAGTTTTGTGGTACTCGCTGGTTATGGTATAATGCTCTATGTGAGTTTTCAGTCCTGTCTGGATAGTGATCTGGCATGCGTAGGAGGTTTCCGGTGGAATCTCCGGTGGGAAGGTATGGGGTTTGCATTATGGTCATCAAGGATATGGGTATCAAGCAGATCGAAGGGGCCATAACTCAACTGTCAGCCAAAGAATTAGCTGAGCTGGTGAGTTGGCTCGAAGAGTACCACGCGCAGGTCTGGGACAAGCGGATCGAAGATGACCTGGAAGCTGGGCGTCTGGACGCGCTACTTGCTGAAGTTGAAAACGAGTACGAGTCAGGTCTGACCCAGCCGCTATGAGGCACCTGACGCTCCCTCGCTTCTGGCGCCATTATCGGCGACTGCCGAGAGAAGTACAGGAACTAGCAGACAAGAGCTTTGAGCTGCTCAAGGCCAATCCCCACCATCCTTCACTGCATTTCAAGAAGATAGGCGGTGCAAAGCAGTTGTGGTCAGTGCGTGTTGGTGCCCATTACCGAGCCTTGGGTGTGGAGAAGCCAGAAGGCATTGTGTGGTTCTGGATCGGTAGCCACGCCGGCTACGACAAGCTACTGTCGTGATGGTTCGACACGCAATCGCCGTGCTGACCAGAACCTTGCTGCCGCTTATCTCTTTGAGACCCGCGGTCCCCCGGCAGACCATGTCTCTTCGAACTCCTGCCCATTGGCCGAGGCAATCATAGGCGGCATCAAGAACAGACGGATTTCCTGAATGATCTGCGTAAGAACCATGCCACCGGCAACGAGGCATGCGGCCCCGGGGGTAAGGGTGCACCAGCGTATGCACCCTCACCGAGGGGGGCAGACACCCTTCGGCTTCGCTTCCTTCGACTACGCTCAGGCCAGGCAGAGCAAGCGTTGGTCTGCCCCTACCGATCATGATCGTGGCTTCCATGCTCAGAGTACACCGATATGAGCGGCAATCCCAGGTCCCGCAGTTTAGCCAGCAAGAACGCCCACAAGGGGCTATGCTACGGACGGTGTTAGGTGAGGGGAAGCCAACTAGATCGGGGTAATGGGGAGCGTTGTCGTAACGAAAGACCTGTGTGCCATCCGCGCGTTGGTAGTGATAGTTGTAGCGGACCTTGACGATAGCGAATGCTCGGACGACCAGGGCCTCTTCGACTTGAAGCAGGGAACCATCCCAGAAGCGCAACCTCATGAAGATCTCGCTGGTGCGACCGGCAGTGGCAGACTGGTCCAGAAACTCAAACTCTTCGACCACGATCTCATGGCGCGAGTGGATCATGGCATACAAACGATCCAGGTAACGACTCAGGTTGAGGATCATGAAGACACCGGCAAGGCATACCTTTCCAGCAGAGAGAAGGTATTATCCAGATCCTCCTTCATCTCCTCATAGATCTCTAACTTGGATGCCCAGCGCATGATCTCCATCTCATCTCCCATCTCCCCCCGTTGATAGCGCTTGTAGAACTCGGCCGAGCTCAGCCCATGCTTCTGTTCCAGCAATGTCAAGTCCCGAATCAATTGAACAAAATCGTCTATGGGCGCACTGCCATGCCAGGCTTCCTGCAAAATATGCCTGAACTCTGTGGCGGACTCGGGCCAGTTTTCCGCGGAAAACTTTGTAGTGGACATTAACACCTCCCGTTTCTTGCCTTCCGTCTCGTTTAGGAACGGCAGCGCGAAAGAATGCTGGAGCACAACCACAGCCGCCGATCACATCCATTATACCACGTCTACGAATGTGGAGCAATTGGCCGTAGAGAGCATCACCCATTGGCGACAACTTCGTGGAAGCCCGTCGACTGAAGCTGCGGCTGTGCGGCACGTTAGGCATCCTCGTGAGGGCTCATCTTAGGGGCTTGCTTTCCCTTGACCAAGCCGAACCGCTGATGCGCGAAATCGCAGCTCACCCGGATATCTGGATAGCAGCCAGACTTTGCGACCAGGTGCTGACCTCGCTTCGGCAGTCTGCCCCATAGATTGCTGGTTGATCGTTCATCTGCTTGCTTCGAAAACATGGCCGTTGAAGATGAGATTGAGCGCTACGGCCACTGGGGCGCTGGTGCGGTGTGGCTGATCTGGTGTGTTGCAATTTGATCCTCCTGGTTGCAAGCTCGGGCGCACACATCGGTGCGCCCCTACGCCACGGCCACCCAGCAGGGGCAGACCAACGTGCCTGCCCTTATCATTGCCATTGTCACCACCGGGCGCATCCATCGCTTCCGGGCGCACACACCGGTGCGCCCCTACGCCACACCCACCCCGTAGGGGCAGACCAACGTGTCTGCCCTCGATTACCGCCGGGATGGCAGGGATGGGATGGACCCCAGGGAAGCCTCCAGTTTTCCCAGGCTGGCCTTGGCCTGAGGCATCTGGCCGCGAGCGATCAGAGCGGTGAGGTCGCTGATCGAGCCGGTGAGCTGCTGGAGCTGCGCACCGCCAACGGCGTTCAAACCAGCGATGGCGTTGGCCCCCAGTTGGGCTACGTTTGCCAGCTCGCTGGCCGAGAGCTTGCCGTCGGCAAGGGAACCCTTCACGGCCTCGGCGTATCCCAACGCGCTTCGCAGAGCCTCCTGACGGTCGGTGGCGATGTTGTTGGGCTGAACAGATAGAGCAGTCGCAGCCCTCGTCTCTAGCTCGAGCTGCAAGACCTGGATCAGATCCTCTGTCTGTGCCAGGACGGCAGCGGCATCAACCCCGGCGAGTTGGGCGACGGCCTCCAACTGGGTGATGACCTCCTCGGCCAGTGGCAGCTCTTCTTCGAGGATCGCGTATATCTCCAGGAGCGTATCGTCTATCGACTCGGTGTTCTCGGCCATTACCAGGAGAAGCTCCAATGCTAGCTCCATGGTGTCAACGGTCTCGGTTGCCACCTCCCCGTACACGTCCAGGTAGATGTAGATCAGGTCCTCGGCCAGGGCGATGGCTTCGTCTGCCAGCTCCGCGTAGACCGCGGCCATGATCACTTCCTCCGGCGTCATGGCGTCGTCGGCAGTGGCCCCCGTTGCGACAGTCGAGCACGCTTCTGTCGCCGCTGCAGCGTCGGCGACCGCCTGATCGATCAGAACTGCTAACTCTTCCTCGCTCATGCTCACGTATTCCGCCGCAGGGGTGGCTGTTGGAAGGGCAAGCACGGTGGCCTGGACGGCGGCGGCAATCGTGGCCTCGGTGCTCGCCTGGGCCGTGGTGGTGGCGGCCATGGCGGCCTGGACCGTCGCCCGGGTGTCAGGGGTAGGTGTGGGGGATTTCTGACCACATGCTCCTGCCGTAACGAGGAGGATGGTGGCTACGAGAATGATGGGGATGATTCGCTTCATTGTGGATTCTCTCCTTGAGCTAGTTTGTTGCTCGGACGCGGTCCGAGCAGTTCGATTATCCTTGGCGACCAGAGTAGGGGCAGGTTTCGGCTCTCTTCTACCCGAACGAACTTGGTAGGGTTCTTGTGGCCCTTTGCCTGGCTCCATAGAGAAAGGGGGATCGCACGAATGCGTCCCCCCGGCCACACTCATCTATTGTACACCAACATGGCGCATCTTGGCAAGTCAGACGTGTTCATCCATGTTCCATCAGCCTGAACCTTCGCCCCCAGGGGCTTCCACTGCTAGAATAACATCCCTGGCCGCGTACAGGCGATTGCGGCCCTTGCCAGTGACCTCCATCAGAATGCCCAACTCAACAAGCCAATCGACATACCTCTGGGCAGTCTGAAACGTCACCCCAACCTCGCCCTCAACCCGACGCACTGTCAGGACCGGATTCAAGAACAGCATGTCCACCACGTCCAGCAGTCTGGCGGATGCGTGTGTCCTCTGCACTTGAACGCGATAGTAGCCACGAAGGTCTTGCAGATGCTTGATGCGCGCGACAGCATCGCCGCACTGCTCCTTGACCCCACGCAAGAAGAAGGTCACCCACTCCTCCCAAACTCCGCGTCGGCTGACGGCCAGGAGAAGATCGTAATAGTCATCACGATGGGCCTCGAAATAGGCGCTCAGGTAGAGCAGCGGTTGCGGAAGCAGGTTCCAGGCACACGCCAGGAGACTCATGAGCAGCCGTCCGATGCGGCCATTGCCGTCCAAGAACGGGTGAATGGCCTCGAACTGATAGTGAATGAGAGCCAAGCGCACGAGAGGCGGCATCTCTGACGGAGAGTGTAGAAACTCCTCCAGAGCGTGCAGAGCGTCGTGCATGTGGGACACCGGGGGAGGTACGTACCTAGCCGTCTTGACAGTGCAGTTGGGAGGTCCAATCCAGTTGTAGCTGTCGCGGAACTCGCCTGGCTTCTTTCCTTCGCCCCGTACCCCTTCCATCAGCAGGCCGTGTAGCTCGCGAATCAGGCGCAGACTCACGGGTAGTTCCTTGAGCCTTTCTAGCCCGTACTCCATGGCGCGAACATAGTTGTGTACCTCGCGCACGTCGGAGCGCTCCTCAAAAAGAGTAAGTTGCCCGGCCTCGTATCGGAATAGATCTGAAAGAGAAGCCTGAGTACCCTCGATGCGCGAAGATACGACCGCTTCCTGGTGCATGAAAGGTCTGATGAGTAGATGAGGATTGAGCAGCGTACGCCCCAGGCCCGCGAGTTCCCCCAGCGCCAGGTCAGCTTGCGAGAGCGCGGCCACCAGATCCTCTGTCCAGGATAGCTGCGGAGGAAGGGGGTCAGGCAGGTAGGTCCAGTAACCTTTCTGGGCTTGGATGACCTTTCCCGGTGCATTCTTGGTGAAGCTGTCTGGTCTCATAGGCGTACACTCGTCTCGCGAATACGCTTATTCACACGAATCATAATAACGCTGGTGTTATTATGATTTCAGCACAAGAATCATAATATATTATACCACCTTGTGACCAAACGTGCCAATCCCGCCCCTACGCCCCCTCCATCTCCGCCGTATACCTGCCGTACCTCGCGGCCCCGTTGCACCTGGCCCGATGATAGAGGGCTCGCTGGGCTAG
This sequence comes from Anaerolineae bacterium, assembly GCA_022013675.1. Classification (GTDB taxonomy): domain Bacteria; phylum Chloroflexota; class Anaerolineae; order JAKLPW01; family JAKLPW01; genus JAKLPW01. The sequence goes on from JAKLPW010000495.1 coordinate 5,107, forward strand.
CGGAACGTTCTCGGCCTCACCGCGCCAGGCACTGAGCGCCGGAGCTTGCAGCGCCCGTCCGTAGGAGAAGCTCAATTCCCAGGGGTTGCCCATGGAGTTCATGGGGTTGCCCATGGCGTTCATGGCATTGAGGTGTTGCGTGGCCTTGACGGCACTCTGGCCACCGGAGAGGAAGACGACGCCGGGCACGGCGGCAGGGACCACACGGAGGAAGCAGCGCAGCGTGGCTTCCGCTACCTCTTGGACCCCCGCCTGGCGGGAGCACTTCTGGCCGGAGATTACCATGTTGGGCTTGAGCAGCATCCCCTCCAGATGCACGCGCTGATCCAGGAGTTCCTCGAAGACGCGCTGCAGCGTTAGCGAGGTCACTTCCTCGCAGCGCTCGATGGTATTAGTCCCAGTCATCATCACCTCAGGCTCGACGATGGGGACGATCCCGGCCTCCTGGCAAAGGGCCGCGTAGCGCGCCAGGGCGTGGGCATTGGCCTTGATGCAGGCGCTGGTCGGGATGGACGCACCAATGTTGATCACCGCGCGCCACTTGGCAAACCCCGCACCCATCTCGCGGTACTCCACCAGCCGGTCGCGGAGCCCGTCGAGTCCCTCGGTCACACTCTCTCCCGGGAAGCCGGCCATTTCCTTGGCCCCCGTGTCGACCTTGATACCCGGGATGATGCCCTTGCCCTTCAGGAGATCGGGGAAGGGAGTGCCGTCCCGATCCGCCTGCCGTATGGTTTCATCGTAAAGAATGACCCCACTGATGAACGCCTCGGCACCGTCGGTGCTGAAGAGCATCTCGCGGTAATTGCGGCGAGTCTCTTCCGTGGAGATGACGTCGATGCTAGCCAGGCGTTTGGTAATGGTGCCGGTGCTCTCATCGGCGGCCAGAATCCCCTTGCCACTCTTGACCAGAGCCTGTGCAACGGATTCGAGTTCACGCTTATTCATGATGACTTACCTCCAATACATATGTGGCCTTTTCCCAACTTTATCACGCATTCGACGCAGATGCAAGTCCTTCGTCTTCCGTCCTTCGTCCTTCGTCTTCCATCTTCCGTCCTTCGTCCTCCGCCCCTGCCCTCTACTGCAGCATCCACAGACTGACAGTCATGACCGCCATGCCCGCGACGACGCCCACGATGGAGAGGTGCTCCTCACCGAAGGAACGCGCCACCGGCACCAGTTCGTCCAGCGAGATGAAGACCATGATACCCGCCACCGACGCCAGCACGTAGCCCAGCGTCGCTTCGTTCAGGAAGGGCATCAAGACAAGCGCTGCTAATCCCGCTCCAATCGGCTCCGCTATTCCAGAGAGGAACGACCACCAGAAAGCCTTGCTCCGGCTGCCGGTAGCGGCGTAGACAGGGGCCGACACCGCCAGCGCCTCGGGGATGTTGTGAAGGGCGATAGCGATGGCGATGGCGATACCCAGGGAGGGGTCCTCCAGGGCTCCTGCGAACGAGGCCATCCCCTCGGGGAAGTTGTGGATGCCGATACCCAAGGCTACGAAGAGCCCCGTCTTGAGCAACTGACCGTTCCGAGCCTCCTCTGGGGTTCCGGTGCCGTGATGCTCGGCCATGTAGTCGTGCGGGATGAGGGAGTCAATGAGAAACATCACCACCATCCCTCCGAAGAAGGCCAGGTATGCGGGCCCGAAACCGACGGCCTCGACTTTCAGCCAGGCGTGCGGCGGAGACACGCATTGGAGTCCAGCACCGGCTCTTCAGGCCGGTGCGGCCAATACCAGGCACCCACACCAGACCCGCACCGCCGTAAACAGGCGGTGCTGGATCACCATACCCAGTCAGACCCCGCTCCGGCTCTTCAGGCCGGTGCGGTCAACACCAGGCACCCACGCCAGACCCGCACCGCCGTAAACAGGCGGTGCTGGGACACCAACCATGCCCTGTCAGACCCAGCACCAGCTTCCCAGGCCGATGCGGTCCAAAACCAAACACTCACGACGCCCACAAGGGGCTATGCTACGGAGGATGGGGGATGGGGGATGGATCACGGCCATCCTGGGCGCATACGCCATGAGTTCGATGCCAGTAAGGGGCCAGGATACGAGGGGCGGATCGCGTTCGTCTGGGATGCACGCCCACAAGGGGCTATGCTACGGAGGGGGATGTAGAGACGATTATTGTAGAGACGTTTTATAAAACGTCTCTACATCTCAGAATCAGCTACTCGCTGACCGCTTCCTCCCTGGAGAACGCCTCGATCATCCGCATCAGCGAGCCATGCTGGCCGGCATGCTTCTCTCGCATCTCACGAAGGAACGAGAACCGAAAGGGAGAGTGAGTCTCCAGCTCCTCGATGTAGGCATCACCATAGAACTCACGGGCAGCGCCGGCAGCATTCATGACCAGGGAGACACCGCTGTTGGCCATCAGATCCCTGAGAGTGTCCGCCTTGGGAGAGTCGAAGCACTCAGCGAGCTGCATGACCTTCTCGCCGTAATTGAAGAGCCGGTTGGTGACAGCGTCGAGAGGCCAGCGACCTAGTGTCTGGGAGAAGATGGTTTGAAGCCCGTCCCTGGAGTCAGTCATGACGTCCTGCAAGTCGTCCGCGAGCTGGAGGAACGTGCCATAGCCGAAGAGGAACTCCGCCTGAGCTTCCGTGATAGACCCCGCCACGAGATACCCGTCGGCCAAAACCGAGGCACCCCCCTTCTCGAAGCTGATTCCCAGCGCGTCTACCTCGTAGGGTGAGGCAGCGCGATTGAGCAGCAGAAGACTCTTTTCCTGGGCGCGGTGTATGGCCAACAGGCTATCGTACACCTGGGGGTACTGGGAACGTTGGTATTGCCCCTCGATCATGCCGACCAGCTCATAGATGTTTCGCTCGTGAGCGTTGGAGGGGGCAACGTCCTCCCCACTCAGGCGACGGGCGAAACGCCTGTTGAACGACCGCTTGGTCTCCACGTTGACGGTCGGGTCATCGAGGTAGTTGTCAGTGTATGGATAGAGCATGCTGTAAGCGAAGATGGACGGAGTGAGCGTGACAGGCAGACCCCACATTGCCTGGAGTCCGTTCATGGCCCAGGCGTTACGCATGGCCTGGAAGATGTCACTCGCAGTGACTGTCGGATCGAAGCGCCGAGCGGCTTGCGTGAACTCGACACCGACCTGGGTGAAGCCACCGGGAGAAAGGAGCAGGTCCAGATGGCGCTCCTGGAAACCGAGAGCGTTTCTGGCAAACTCACCAAAGGCGGACATGATGCGCTCGCGGGTAGCACCACGCTGCTCCCTGGTCCGTGGCACGCGCTTGAGCTCCTCGCTCATGGTGTCCACGAAGTGCTGATAGTGGGCCTCTCGAGAGGAACGCTGGCTGTCCGAGTAGGTTTCGGTCAGGGGCAGGGTCCCCGTGTCGCTCTCCCACCAGAGAGCAGAGAATCCTGCGACAAGATCCCCGATGGAGCCGTCCTTGTGCTCTGCTAGACCCTGGCCCGCAGTTGTGGGCATGTATCCTCCTCTATGAGTTGCTCGAGCAGTTGACCGGCTTCGGGATCATGGTGCTCACGAGTCCCTCGTTCTATAACATCTACGCATGATCCGGCTCGTTGGTTTCGCTCCTGCGGGGGACAGCTATCAGCTATCAGCGGTCAGCCAGGCATCGCTTTCCCGCCATCCCGGCGCCCACTTCCCTGCGCCTGATTTGACAATCCGGCGGGAACATGTAGACTAGGAGGTGATTCTTTCGTTTTTTTCGCAGTTATCTTGGGAGACTGTCATGTCGCTAACGCGCCGGCAACGAACATTCCTGGCGAAGCTGCTCGACGTCTATCACGACCATCGTGATGAGCCCGTGCACTACTCGACTGTGGCCCAAGCGCTTCGTGTTGCCAATTCCACGGCCTACGAGATGACGAAGCTTCTTGAGGAGAAGGGGTACGTCTCTTC
>JAKLPW010000496.1 GCA_022013675.1 Anaerolineae bacterium
GCCGTCGAGATGGCGACCAGGTATCCGCCTTCGCCGCTCACTGAGTAGCCAGGCCGATCGATGGTCTTTACGTTCAGTTCATCGGGCAAGAGGGATATGTTCTGCTCTCCTACCACTATCTCAATTGGCTGCTTAGAGTGCACGCGGCTGACGACTTCGGCGGGATCCATCTCTGCCAGAGCTACCTTGATCTTGGGGAAGAGCGCGCCATATTTCTTCCCCAGGAGGCTGGGTATCCCGCTGATTTGGTAGTCTACTAGTTCGCTCTCATCTTCGACGAAGCGCAATCCTTTCACGTTGAGTTCTTCTACGAGTTGGGACTTGAGGGCGGAGAGACGCGATTCCTCCTCTGGTGAACGTAGCTTCACTACGCACTCCGCCAGCGGCTGGCGCACCTTGATGCCCGCGCGGTTTCGAGCGGAGTGTCCCAGGCTGACCAGACGCATCAGGAGTCTAGTGTCAGAGATCAGATCCTCGGCAATGAGGGACTCATCGGCCTCAGGGTAATCAGTGAGATGCACGCTCTCAGGCGCATCGTCGTCCAGCGAGCGCACCAGGTTCTGGTAGATCTCTTCTACGATGAAAGGTGTAAAGGGAGCCAGCAGTCTGATGAGAGTGATCAGACACTCGTAGAGCGTCAGATGGGCAGCTTCTTTATCTTCATCGTACTCGCTTTTCCAGAATCTGCGACGCGAGCGGCGCACGTACCAGTTGGACAGATACTCCACGAATTGCTCTATAGGCCGCGCTGCCTCTGTGGGTGAGTAGCGGTCGAGGGCCTCTGTTACTCGCTGGATGGTGGCATTCAACTCTGCGAGTACCCATCGGTCCAGGGGTGGTCTTTGAGACACAGGGATCTGGTGCTCTCTCGGGTCGAACCCATCAATGTTGGCATACGTGACGAAGAACGAATAGGTGTTCCAGATGGTGAGCAAGAAGCGACGCAGAACCTCCTCGGTCAACGGGATTGAGAACTTGCGCGCGTTCCACGGAGGTGATGCCGTATACAGGTACCATCGAATCGCGTCAGCTCCAGTCGCTTTCAGGACGTCCCTCGGATCCACGGCGTTCCCCTGCGACTTGCTCATCTTCTGGCCCTCGGAGTCCAGCAGAAGGCCCAGGACGATGCAGTTCTTGAAACATGGCTGATCAAAGAGCAGGGTTGAGATGGCGTGTTGGGTATAGAACCATCCCCGTGTCTGGTCGACGGCTTCGGAGATGAAATCGGCTGGGAACTGATCCTTGAACAGATCCTCGTTCTCGAAGGGGTAATGCCACTGGGCGACCGGCATAGCGCCGGAGTCGAACCAGGCATCAATGACCTCGGGAACCCGGCGCATTTCTCCCTCACATTGCTCGCACTTAAACGCGACCATGTCTACCTGGGGGCGGTGAAGGTCCAGGCCCGTCAGTTCGAGGCCGGTCCTCTTCTCCAGTTCTGCGACGCTGTCGATACAGATCTGATAGTGGCATGACTTACATTCCCATATTGGCAGGGGGGTTCCCCAGTAACGTTCGCGGCCCAATGCCCAATCTACGTTGTTCGACAGCCAGTCGCCGAAGCGTCCGTGCTTGATGTGTTCCGGATACCAGTTGATCAGCTCGTTATTGGCCAGCAGGCGCTCTTTTCGAGCCGTTGTGCGTACATACCAGGTGGTCTTGGCATAGTAGAGCAGGGGCGTATCGCACCGCCAGCAGAACGGGTAGGTATGCTCGTACTCACCGATGTGGTATAGAAGGTCTCTGCGTCGTAGCTCTTCCACGATGAGTTTGTCGGCGTCCTTGACGAAGTGGCCTCTCCAGGGGGTGACCTGGTCTATGAAGTTCCCCCGAGGCCCTACCGTCTGCAGCACCGGTAAGCCGTATTTGCGCCCGATCTCCATATCATCTGAGCCAAAGGCAGGGGCTATGTGCACAATGCCGGTACCCTCGTTGGTAGTCACGAAGTCGGCCGAGAGAACATAGCAGTAGTCCTGTTCGACGGGCAGGAATGTATACAGCGGCAGGTAGTGCCTCCCGACGAGGTTCTTGCCTTTAATGGTTTTCACGATCTCGTAGTCGCCCGAGATGGACTGCTCCAGCAGATCCTTGGCCAGAATGAGGTACTCTCCGTCTTGGCGAATTTGCACGTACTCGACCTGCGGATTCACGGCCAGAGCCACGTTGCCGGGCAGTGTCCAGGGGGTTGTGGTCCACACGAGAAAATAGGTTCCAGGCTCGTCCCTGAGTGGGAACTTGACATACAGAGACGGGTCTGTGGCCTGAGCATAACCCTGCGCGACCTCGTGGTCCGAAAGGGAAGTGCCACACCGCGGGCAATACGGTACGACCTTGTAGCCCTGATATAGCAGATTGTCGTCCCAGAACTGTTTGAGAATCCACCATACGGATTCGATGTAGTTGTTGGTCAGGGTGATGTAGGGATCGTCGAGATCGATCCAGAAGCCTATGCGCTCTGTCAGTCGAGCCCATTCCTCCACGTATCGAAAAACGCTGTCGCGACAACGCTTGTTGAAGCGTTCGATGCCGTACTTCTCGATGGCTGGCTTCCCGGAGAAGCCCAGATCTTTTTCTACTTCGATCTCGACGGGTAGTCCATGGCAGTCCCAGCCCCCCTTGCGCAGGACATAATAGCCCTTCATCGTCTGGTATCGGGGGAAGAGGTCCTTGATGACCCTCGTCAATACGTGACCAATGTGTGGCATGCCGTTGGCCGTCGGTGGACCCTCGTAGAAGACGTATCGCGGGGCATCTTCTCGGTGCGCCATGCTCTTCTCGAAGATTCCAGCCTTTTTCCAGAACTGGAGCACTTTTTCTTCTTCTTCGACCAGATTCACCTTGCTGGGCACTTCCTTGAACATCTTTTTCCCTCCTCCAATACAAAAAGACTCTCATCGCTAGGGACGAGAGCCTGTGAAGCCACTCCCGCGGTACCACCCTAATTAGCGTGAACCGCTCACTCTGTGAGGTACGTGTTCATACCTCCGCAGGTATAACGGTCTGCGACCCCGGCCAAGTCTACTCGGACGTTAAGCCCTTTCGGTTGGCAGCTCCGGAAGGATTTTCGCTGGGGTTATCATATCCGGCTCGCACCTTGCCCGGACTCTCTGGATGACCAGTCCCAGCTACTCGTTTCCATCAAAGCTTTCTACTGATAACTGGATTGTATGCGAAAGGGCTGGTTTGTCAAGTGTGGTGGGGAGGGAGCCAGGGCAATCGCATCAGGATAATTGCCAAGGTGAAAAGCACCTAATGCGTGCAAGCTTGACCCGAGGTTCTCAGGCGTGGTATACTCTCCGTATGTGGGGGTGAGAATCTGTAACATGCGAATATACCGATCCGATGAGCCGGGCTTCCCGTCTGCTGAAACGTGGGACCGAATGGTCTCCGTGTCACCGCGGGGGCATTTGCTGCAATCCTGGGCGTGGGGAGAGTTCAAGGCCCGCTTTGGCTGGCATCCCATTCGTGTGGGTATCGAAGAGGGGGGGCAGTTGGTTGCCGGCGCCCAGGTGCTGCTGCGCCGATTCCCATATCGCTGCCTGGCCTATATCCCCAAGGGGCCGTGCCTTGACCCGACTAATGAAGAGCACAGCCGGGCCTTGTGGAGTGCGGTGCACCGGGTTGCCCGGGAGCAAGGAGCCATTGCGCTGAAGGTCGAGCCCGAATGGGAGGATAGCGCTGGCGATGATTGGTTGACAGGGCAAGGGTTTCGACCCAGCGCTCAGACGATCCAACCTCGGCGTACGATCATCGTGGATTTGGACGAAGACGAAGATGCCATCTTGACACGCATGAAATCCAAAACTCGCTACAACATCCGCCTGGCAGAGCGCAAAGGCATAGTCGTCTTTCCCGGCACCGAGGCAGACTTGTCGAGATTTCATGAATTGATGTGTGTGACGGGTAAGAGGGATCACTTCGCGGTTCACAGCGAGGCGTACTATCGCGCGGCCTGGGAGTTCTTCGCACCGATTGGGAATGGCGTGTTGCTGCTGGCGCGTTACGAGACGGAAATCATAGCGGGCATCATGGTCTTCGCTTTCGGATCGAGTGCCTACTATTTCTATGGGGCCTCGTCCGGCGAGCATCGAAACAGGATGCCCAATCATTGGCTTCAGTGGGAGGCGATGCGGTGGGCGAAGGCGAGAGGTTGCCGGCATTATGATCTCTGGGGGATACCTGATCTGGAAGTGGATTCCCCGACTGCTGATCTGACAGGAGTACAGCGGTTCAAGGAAGGCTTTGGAGGAAGGATCGTGCGGTATGTTGGGGCGTACGATTGTGTATATTCTGGTCCCCTCTACGCCCTTTTGAATTGGATGTGGGCAGGACGCAGACGCTTGATCTGATAGTTCGAGCAGCAAGGAACTGGTGGGAGTCTGTCCGGCTGACGACAGAAAAGGGGATGCGCTAGAATCGGGCGCATCCCCTTTCGAGTAACATGCCTGCTGTCAGTACAAGAAGTTCGGATCTTACAGTCCCTTGCTCGCGATGTAGGCCGCCAGGTCGGCAATACGGCAGGAGTAGGCCCATTCATTGTCATACCAGGCCAGCACCTTGACCATATCTCCTCCTACCACAGTGGTGGATAGCCCGTCAACGATAGAAGAGCGGCAATCTCCCTTGTAATCCATGGAAACCAGGGGTTCTTCGCTGTAGCCCAGAATCCCTTTCAACCTTCCGTCAGCAGCCTTCTTGAAGGCCGCATTGACTTCCTCTTTGCTGGTTGCTTTCTCTACCTGAGCAACGAAATCCACTAGTGAGACCGTCGGTGTAGGTACGCGCAAGGCCAGGCCGTCGAACTTGCCCTTCAGTTCAGGGATAACCAGGGCCACCGCTTGCGCTGCCCCGGTTGTGGTGGGTATCATGTTTAGCGCAGCCGCTCGGGTACGCCGCAGATCCTTGTGTACCAGATCCAGGATGCGCTGGTCAGTGGTGTAAGAATGGATGGTAGTCATCACTCCCTTGATGATCCCGAACTCGTCGAATATCACCTTTGCCACTGGTGCAAGGCAATTGGTGGTGCAGGATGCGTTGGAAATGACATGATGAGCCGCCGGATCGTACTTCTCCTCGTTGACGCCCAAGACGATAGTGATATCCTCGTCCTTGGCTGGAGCGCTGATGATGACTTTCTTGGCTCCTGCCTGCAGGTGCATGGCCGCTTTCTTGGCGTCCCTGAAGACGCCGGTGGATTCGAGAACGATATCGACTCCCAGATCACCCCAGGGCAGTTGAGAGGGGTCTCTCTCGGACAGGACCTTGACCTCTTGGCCGTCGACCACCATGACGTCGCCCTTGAGTTCAACAGTGCCTTCAAAGCGGCCATAGTTGGAGTCGTAGCGCAACAGATGCGCATTCACCTCCGCGGGCGCGAGGTCGTTCACTGCAACTACCTCTAGTTCCTCTGGATGGAAATCCATGAAGGCCTTGAACGACTGACGCCCAATGCGACCAAAACCGTTGATGCCAACTTTAACTGCCATGTTTTCTTGCTCCTTTCTTGATTGATGATTCTTGAGTTGCCTGAAGTATTTCTACGAGAGCCTGAGATGTTGACTCTGCGTCACGAACCGTTCTCTTACTCTTTGTGTTCCTGGTACAATTGCATCAGTCGGCGTGCCAGTTTGTCTGAGTCATGCCTCCACGGATTCTCACGGTCTACTAAGTCGGCTGTGAGCAGTTCTCCCTCCCCAAAGGGCACGCCGTCAGGCACAACCCATTCGCTCTGTGCGCCGATGTACAAGCGCTCGTCAAGGTGATCGTTAGCTAGCACATAGTTGCACAAGTGTGGACCAACGTGACGAACAAGGGCTTCAATATGGTCACGCACGGAGTAGTTGTCTGTCTCTCCGCGCTGGGTGGCCACGTTGCAAACGAAGACCTTCAATGCCTGAGACGATCGAATCGCAGTCGTGATATCGGGTATCAGAAGGTTAGGCAGCACACTGGTGTAGAGACTGCCCGGTCCAATGGCTATCAAGTCGGCTTCCAGAATAGCCTGCACCGCTTCCGGGTAGCCGTGGGCAGATTCGGGACGCAAGAAAACCCGCTCAATAGGCATTCCTGCCTCGGGTATGCTCGATTCCCCCTCTATCTGGTGAGGACGATCCGTTTCTCCTTCAATCATCTCGGCACACAAAGTGACGTTCTCCAGGGTGGAGGGTAGAATCCGTCCCTTCACGGCCAGAACTCTGCTTGATTCCTCTACCGCGCGTTCGAAGCTCCCCGTGATTTCTGCCATGGCTGTGATGAACAGATTGCCAAAGCTGTGGCCGTTCAGCTCCGTTCCCCCGCCGAAGCGATACTGGAACAACTGAGTTGTTAAGGATTCGGCGTCTGCCAGGGCTGCAATGCAATTGCGCAAGTCCCCTGGGGGCAGCACTCCCAATTCCCGCCGTAGTCGTCCTGAGCTGCCTCCGTCATCTGCGACGGTCACGATGGCAGTGAGACGAGTCGTGTAGCCCTTGAGTCCCCGGAGTGTTGATGATAGCCCAGTGCCTCCCCCGATGGCGACCACTCGGGGACCACGTTCTCTCCGGCGTTGCTGGTAGACGAGTTCGGCCAGGTTTTGCTGTCCCGGCGAGACGAACACGGATAGAAGAGAAACGTTCAATTGGTAGATGGATGTCGCTATGGCCGATAGTCCCAGCCCCCCAAAAAGCAGAGCGCGGAACAGTCGTGGCATAAACTGAAGCGTTATGTAGTAGAATATCCTCGGCAGAGGCTGGTGCCGATAGATATCGGTCAATACATAAGCTGTACCCAGACTGAGGAGGGTGATGCCTGCCATAAGCAGCAGCAGCCACCGCTTGACACCCATCCCTGGATACAACCACTTCATGCTAACCCATCGTTGCCAGGAGAAACGCATTCAGCAGCATCTCCATTGAGGCTTCTATCTGATACTTACCGCCATCTAGCAGAGCCAACCCTGCGAAGCAAGTCAAAAGGGTGACTCTAATCCTATTTGTTTCTTCTTTTCCAGCGCGTTCGCTTGAGCAGCTTTCGATGCTTATGCCTGGCGATCTTCTTGCGTCTTTTCTTAATAACACTACCCACGAGCACCACCTCCTGTAGGATTTTCTGGATACAACGCCATTATACCACAATATGGATAGACAATAACTGCCGGGTCGAATATAGGATAGCTTGGCTTTGGCAGAGGCTGTGAGGATACGGTTGGTGGCATGGGTGCAGATGCTAATCTGGCACACTACAATCCGAAACCCGTCCTCAGGCAGGATTCATTGTAACCTCTTGCACCAATAATTGCAAATCTCGCCCAGAGTGTTATAATATATCTTGGAGCAATTGCTAGCAAGTGCGCGTATAGCAAGTGCTCGCACGTCATAGTGGGAAATCAGCCTGTAGCGGAATGGGAGGGGTACCAATGACCGTACACCTGTATTTGTCAATGACACCTGAGGCGCTGATCGCCTCGATGCTGACTCCAGAGCAGTTCGGGGTGTACTATGCAGTCGGAGCGCAGAAAAAGACTCGTGGACAGGCTGTCTTCTGCGAGATTGATCCAGCTTTCCGACATGATTTCTTCCGTATCGAAGAGGGCATCCAGCGCTGCGTACCCCTGGATGATGGAATGCCCAAGACCTCGATTTACATCTCTGTGTATCGGGTGCTAGAGCATGTTCCTCTGGAAGCTATTCAGAGACTCTATCTTGTGACCCAGGATGGGCGCGTATTGGGCCTCGACTCCAGTACTGATCTACCGGAGGAAGCAGTAGGGGCGCACCTTTACCATGAGATCGCGCCTGTCCACACTCGAGTCGTTAGCACGTTGGGTCCGCGTGGCTTCTTTGACCTGATTGCACGAGACCCCGATAGTCTCCTTTCCTTGCCAGTGGTCTGTTTCGTGGAGTTGCGACTAGGCGAACTGGCGGAGGACCCAGAATACGGCGTAGTGCGGGATTTGCCTTACTCCGGTATTGACCATCTCCGTCAATGTTTGGTGGATCTGCGGACGAAGACCGTGCATACCAAGATGGTTGACCGCACGCCGGCAGCCTCGTTTCCTTACCGCACCATTAAGCACGGTCTCTTTCTGGGTAAGAGCGACGAGGGCGAGATCCTGTACTTCCCTCTGCCTTCTCAGGAGGAATTGCGTGCGGATAACTATCGTTGGTGGCGTTCCGCGAACATGTAGCTTGTCTGCAAGGCGAGTTTCATTCTGGTTCGCAAGAACAACAGATTGTTTGTGAGTTTGGAATACCCATTACCCCGCTGGGAAGGCAGGTGCCTTTCTGCCCAATGGGGGGCGTCCTCGGGTTATGGGATTGCAGGGCGAGGTAGTGCGACGGGGAACTATGTGCCCTGACAACACATCAGGAGGACGATCATGTCGGAATCTTCGATTTGGCTTTATGTGGCTATGTCTGCTGGTGGGGTATCCATCGGGGTAGCCGTCTGGCTATACGGTTGGGTTCATCGGCAGAATCCCGGCTCCAAGGACGCCCAGATGGTGGCGTCGTGGATTCGAGATGGGGCCACATCGTATCTGCGCCGTCTCTATCTGGCGCTTACGCTTGTCGTAGTGGTGCTGGGCATAGTCATCGCCGCTGTGTTCAGCTTCGACCTTGAGCATTTGGGCACAGGGATGACAAGCCTGAATCCATTGCGTGGTATCCAGATGGCGCTGGCTTTCGTCGCAGGTGGGGTCTGTTCTGCAATTGCTGGCTATATGGGTATGAGGGTTGCAGTGGCTGCCAACGTAAGGAGCGCGATAGCGGCATACGAAAGCATCAACCGGGCTTTCAACGTGGCCTTCTACGCGGGTGCGGTGATGGGCCTATCCATGGTGGGGCTAGCCATTATCGGCATGAGTGTGGTCTATCTGATCACTGGCGATCCTGAAGTCGTTCTTGGCTTCAGCCTTGGAGCATCAGCGTTGGCTCTGTTGGCCAAAGCGGGCGGAGGGATCTACACGAAGACGGCGGACATAGCCGCCGACCTGGTGGGCAAGATTGAGATTGGTATCCCCGAAGATGACCCGCGCAACCCGGCTGTGATCGCCGACAACGTGGGCGACAATGTCGGCGATGTGGCCGGCATGGGGGCGGATATCTTCGATAGCTATGTGGCCAGTGCCGTCGCTGTGATGGTGCTGGGATCTTCTCTCTTTGCCGGCGACCCCGTGCAACAAGCCAGGTACATTGTATTCCCTTTGGTTCTGTGCGCACTGGGCATAATTGCTTCACTCATCGGCATTCGATTCGTGCGTGTGGGCAAGGGCGGCAAACCAGGGCGGGCTCTCAACATGGGGACGCTAACGACCTGCGCGGTTTTTGCCGTGTTGGCTGGTGCGGTTGTGTTGCTGGGAGGCTACAACCTAGGCCTACTATGGTCCACATTGGCCGGGCTTGTCACCGGCGTTGCCATTGGCTTTACCAGCGACTACTTCACTTCCTCTGACCATCGCCCAGTGGTGGAGACGGCGCGTGTTTCGGGCTCTGGGGCAGCCATGAACATCATCACTGGTTACAGCTACGGGTTGGTCAGTACCGTGCCGTCCATCATTGGCATTGCTCTGACTACGCTGCTCTCCTATTATCTCGCGGAGTGGTCCGGGATAAGTGGTGTCTATGGAGTGGGTGTCAGTGCTGTGGGGATGCTGGCGGTTAGCGGCATGATCGTTTCCTCCGATGCCTATGGACCTATCGTGGATAATGCGCGGGGCATCGCCGAAATGGTTGGGATGTCGGAATCAGTCATAGAGACCTGCGATGTGCTTGACTCGGCGGGCAACACAGCCAAGGCCATCACTAAGGGCTTCTCCATCAGTGCCGCTGCCCTGACTGTCCTGGCACTATTCGCCGCCTACGCGGAGGTGATGCGAGCCAGTGGCATAGATCTGACACTCAGCCTGCGACATCCGGTTGTGATCGCCGGTGTATTGCTGGGCACTACAACACCGCCGCTTTTCAGTGCGCTGACGATGCTTTCCGTAACGAAAAACGCTTTCAAAATGATCGCAGAGATCCGCCGGCAGTTTCGTGAGCGTCCCGGCATATTGGCAGGAACCGAGAGACCTGACTATAACACGTGTGTGAGCCTGGCTGCCCAGGGAGCACTGTCGTCCTTGGTGTTGCCCGCTTTGCTGGCCATCGTTGTACCTCTTCTGGTAGGATTCATTCTCGGCCCAGAGGCCCTAGGAGGGTTCCTGGGAGGGGCGATTTTCACCGGGGTCGTTTTCGCGCTGTTCATGTCCAATGCTGGTGGGCTCTGGGATAATGCCAAGAAGTTCATCGAGTCGGGGGAATTCGGCGGCCCGCGCTCTGATGCACACAAGGCCAGTGTTGTGGGAGACACTGTGGGTGATCCTTTCAAGGATACCGCCGGTCCGTCCCTGAACACGCTCATCACCGTCATGTCATTGATATCGTCGCTCTTTGCGCCAATTATAGCAGCGTTCCACCTGTTCTAACTCTGTTTACTTGTAGAGCGCCAGTCGTATCCTTGCACCCTTATTGGAGGTGAACCAGTGTCTGATGGAAGGCTGCCCCAAACAGAAGAGCCACTGCGCCAGTGGCTGCCAATGGTTGTTCTCAAGTTTCTGGTCTTCCTGGCCTTCGCTTTCGTTCTGTTTGAGACCACGGTGGGGTTGGGAGAGCGCGATCTGGGCTCTGGGCGGGCATGGGTTACGATCGCGGGCATGATGGGGTTGCTGCTACTGGTAGGGGTAGATCGTCTGATTTCTCTCCGGTTCACTACCAGTGGGGTGGAAGCCACGCTGGCTGAGTCCAAGAGCCAGGCCCTTGATGAAGTGGGTGCGCTGGATGACCAGCAGGTGGCTGCGGCAGCCCGGGCGCAGATCCTGGAGGCGCGAAGCCCCGATCAGGTAGAAGGGGCACTGGCGCTGGCAATCGAGTTGAACGTACATCGTGTGCTGGTCCGCGTGAAAGAGGCCATTCAGAAGAAGCGCAAGGCGTACGTACGGTACCGCCCCGACCCCCGGGCTCTTGTGGAGACCTATCAGGTCGCCTGCCTGGATGTCAAGGCCGGCAAAACGCAGGCAACTAAGGCTAATGACTATCTCTGGGCGTATTCCTATGACCGCGAAACGATCGTCTCGCTGCGCTTGGGGCGAGTGGTGGGGCTGGAACTGTGCGAGGAAGGCTTCGACCCCGCGGAATTGATGGCCGCCTGGAAGAAAGAACCAGAGTGGAATCTTCCCAGAGAGTGGTAGTTGACTACCTGCCACATCATCTACTCTCGTCCCTGTTCGAACTCTGCTCAAGACAAGGTCCTACGATCTTGTCCAGTGGCTTGACTGATACATGATGATCTGCGTCTGTACGCTCTATTCCTGTCGCTCAACAACGGCGTGGATGCCCGTCGGCTGATCGGAAGGCTCACTGCTCGCTGGGCCTATGTAACTGGCCGTCCAGGTCCCGCTCTTGGTTACATCTCCCCCACATTCAGCACTCCAATGGGAGAAAGTGAAGGTCCCCTCTGCGGCGTAGGGAGAGGTGAACTGGCCCTCCCACATCAGGTAGTCCCAGCCAATCTCGAAAAAGTCGTCAAAGAAGAATGATCCGTCGGGATAGATAGTGATGGGCGTACTGATGTTCCAGGTCACGGTCCAGTTGTAGGTCCACATACCGGACTGGCACTCGTAATACGTAATGACCTCAGCATTGAGCATGGCTGCCCCATCGGGAGTGACGATGAAGGAGAGCGTCTTTGGTTTGTTCCCGTGGCCGCTGGTGACAGTGATACCGTTCCAACTCCCAGGTTGCGTGGGCGGCGGCGAAACCGTCACAGACTGGATGTTGCTCCAGGGTCCGCATCCCAGGGAATTGCAACCCCGTACGCGATAGTAATATGTACCTCCATCTCGGCCGGTGAGAGTCACGGAAGTGGCGGGACCGGAGTACGCCTGGTAGGCGGAGCCGAATCCCGCATTGGATGCCTCTTGCAAGCGGTAACTGGTGGTTCCTGGTACGCTGCTCCAGCTAACGTTGAATATGCCGTCGTTTTCCGGATCGGTGATGGGGTATAGGATCGGCGCTATGGCTGGACCTGGATTCCAGTCCTTTGCTACCAGGGGCAGATAGAGCAGGCCCCCGGGCCCACCCGGCGTCCGAGTCGGCGCCGGACTGGGCATCACAGTGGGGCTGCCGGTGGCTGTGGGAGTGGGAGCAGTGGGCGTGCCGGAGGTGCGCAGCCGGATGGTCACATCAACGCTTGCCGCGGTTCCCATATCTTCCCATGTGCCGTCGTTGCCCAGTCTGCTCAAGTAGGTGCGCTGCGTCTCGCTGGGCCCCTGATCGTCGACCACCACAGGGTATCCGTAGCTGCTGTTGGTGAACTTCACCACCGCGATGACATCGTTGCCGGTGGTCAGGGCCAAAGGGGGATCCACAACCACAGAGTGATAGCCCGCTTCGGTGAAAGAGTTGTTCAGATCAGTGCGCAGGAGATTGCTGGGTGTCGTCGTGCTTGTGTTGAAATTGTCGTAGAGATACACATCCACATCGGTAGTAGCATCCGAAGTCCAGAATTCGACCCGTGTGAGGTACGTGTTCTCCGAGGGGATGAAGCGACACAGTCCCCAGGCGGTGGTGTTGCCCGAATAGCCGTATGCGTCCGTCCAGCCGCCTTCGTCGTAGTACATGAGACCGCCACTGCTATCGTAGTCCTGCCAGTCGTAGATGTAGGAGGAGTATCTCCCGATGTTGGCCGAACCGTAGGCGATGGTGAAGTAGCCCCGTTCCGAGCCCTGGCCACAGGTGCCTCCCCAGTTGGTGCCCCAGCTATTCTTCACGATCCAGGCTCCGGTGCCCCCGGCGTGCGAGAGAGTGTCATCCCATCCCACGATCAGCACGGCATGGTTCGTGTTGTCTGAGCCTGAATAGTGTAGCGTGTAGGAACCGTTGTAGCCCTGGAACTCGCTTTCCCAGGCATCGTTGTTACCGGCATAGATGGAGGTGTATACGGGGCCGCGGGTCTGGATGTAGGTCTTGAGGACGTTGGTGCTGGGCACGGAGCTCTCTGAGATGATCCTCCAGTCCAAGAGGGTTTTCTGATAGGAACAAGTGGTCCTGCAACTGACGTCACTGGCCACATAGGGGTCACATGATTCGCGCACCGTGCCATTCTTGGACAGGAAGCTGGCCACTTTCCAATAGTTGCCCCCAGCGCAACTGGCGTCGTACCAATTGCACTCTTTGACGTTGTTCTCTGAGTAATCGTGTGAGCCCTCCCCTGCGATCAGCAGAGCGGATTCGAAGTTGGCAAGGGAGGCGAAAGCGTAGCACGAGCCACAACTGCCCTGGTTCTTGACAGAGGTGACCTTGCCGGTAGTGCGCCAGTCGAATCTGCTCGGTAGAGCCGCGGACACCTCGGGCATTGTCTGCCCTGTCAGATGCGAGAGGTCCATCTCCGGCGGAATGAAGCCCGTGCCAGGAGGAGCCGGGTTGGGGTTCAGCGGTCGCCTGGGAGCCCTCTCTGGCCCAGATTCCATGCCGACGTGTACTTCCTTAGTCTGGGGATAGTCGGCCCATATGAGGGGCGTTAGAGTCAGGCTAAGAACCAGTAGAACCATCAGGTATCCTAGTACGCGCAATGGCTGTCTTTTCATCTTCATGTGGTCCTCTCCCTTACTGTGCTGGTGTGGTCTCTGTCACTTACAGACGTTTGCCCCTGGCCTTGGATATGGCCGTGGTACTTACGTGTATTATACCATAAGGAGCCAAGAATTGGAAGACCCTCTGAACTTCTGTCTCCATAACTCCGCCTGATGCAAGGCGTCGAAAAAGCCCATTCGCCAGACCTCGGAGATTTTCGGCGATGAAACAGGTATCTATAGTTCGGTATAGAAGCGCATTTGATCCGCTGTACTTTCGGGGCACGACAAATCTCCGAGGTCTGTCTTCAATACCATCGTCTCATACAGACTTGCCTGTTCTTCCAAACCTGAGCTATAATGGGGTTCCAGAATCGGAACTTCTCCTCGCGCCCGCTCGTCCAATGGTTAGTCTGCCATGGGTTCATCAGAGATGCAAGGGGGGGCAAAGCAGCTCTTTGCCTTTTCATTAGTTCAGGTAGTACTACTCACGATCGGAGGTCTCCATGTCACGCAAGACTCGGAGTTTCTTTGCAGGGTACACGTTCTTGGCCCTTATTATAATCGTTGCAGTGTCCGTCACCACGTATCTGACCTGGCCGGAATCGGAGCCATCACGAAGCTACCTGGCGCAGGCAGGGGATACCTGGGAGAACGTCGCGCTTCGCTATGGTATCACTGTCAAGGACCTGCTGCGCGCGAATCGCCTAACCCAGGCCACGCGTCCTATCCGAGAGGGAGAGGATCTAGTGGTTCCTCCCACTGGTCCTACCCCTGCCGAGGTCTGGGAGGCGCACGGGTTTGGGATGCTGGCCGAAGCAGTGGGAGTAGCCATCAGTCTCTGGCTCACTAAATCTGCCGGGCTGTTGCCAAAGCGTCTGAGGAAAGGTGTTCTGGGTTTGTCTCTGGCCATCGCTCTGATCAGCTATGCCACCGCCCAGGCAGCCGCCCCCGAGCCTCTTACTTACGTGTCGCCCCAATTCATCTTCGCGTGTGTCAAGGATGGTTTCACCTGGTCCACGTCGATGCCCATAATTGCGCGGGCTTTCGGGGTGTCCGGCAAGAAGCGGTAGAGTTCCCTGAAGCGTGTTGGGAGGCACTGGCAGAGATCGAAACTAGTATGTAGAAGAGGTTGCGCCCTCCTCCATTCTTGACAACTTTCCCTACCTATCGTACAATATGTTTAGTCAATAATGTGGAGGAATGATAGATGGTTGATATGCTACCAGAGGGGTTCGGTGAGGAAAAGTCTCATTCGTTAATGGCGAAGTTGATGGGCGAGGAGTTTGATTACCGTCCTCCACGCCGGGGGGACATTCGGAAGGGCACAATCGTTCGCATTGACAAAGATGCAGTCATTGTGGACATTGGGGGAAAACGAGACGGCATAGTGCCGAGCCGTGATCTGGATCGACTGGGGCCGGAGGTCGTTGCCAAGATTCAAGTGGGAGACGATGTCCGGGTGTACATCATGCATCCGGAGACACGCGATGGCGATACTATCGTCAGTCTCAATCTGGCACGCCAGGCCATGGATTGGGATCGCGCACAGGCACTGATGGACTCCGAGGAGGTCTACGAGGGCAAAATCAGTGGCTACAATAAGGGCGGTCTGCTTGTTCCTTTCGGGCGGTTGCAGGGGTTTGTGCCTGCCTCGCAGATTGCCAATCTGAATAGTCGTGTCGAAGGGGGCTCTCACTTGGAGCGCCTAGCGCAGATGGTGGATAAGGCTCTCCCCCTGAAGGTAATCGAGGTTAGTCGATATCGGCGTCGGCTGATACTATCCGAGAGGGCAGCTCAACGCGAATGGCGCGTTAAGCAGCGCGAACAGCTGTTTGAGGAAATCGAAGAGGGAGTGGTCCGTAAGGGAGTAGTGAGCAACCTCTGTGATTTTGGGGCTTTCGTTGACCTAGGCGGAGCGGACGGGTTGATTCACATTTCCGAGTTAACCTGGAACCGGGTACAGCACCCCCGTGAGGTGCTGAGCATAGGTCAGGAAGTGGAGGTCTTCGTCCTGAAGGTCGATCAGGAAAAGCAACGGATCGCATTGAGTCTCAAACGACTTCAGGCAGATCCCTGGCGTATGGTGGAAGAGAAGTATTTCGTGGGTCAGATCGTGATGGGCACGATCACAAATATCGTCAAGTTCGGGGCTTTCGCGGAGATCGAACCCGGGATCGAGGGGTTGATTCATCTATCGGAACTAGTGGAAGGTGGAGCGCAAGAACCTTCAGAAGTGGTCTTCGAGGGAGAAAAGCTTGCCTTGCAGGTTGTGGGCATTGAAAGCGCCCGACAAAGAATAGGACTAAGTCTGCGACGCGTTCCACTTGAAAAGAGAGTCTCTGAAGGTGAGGAAGAGAGGCCGGGAGCTTCCACCGAAGCAGAACCCGATCAGGCCGGGAGCGTGGAAGTTGAAGAGCAGGAAGTATCTGGCCTGGAGGAAGGGCCGTCCGAGAGCACTCCTCAGGTTGCTGAGGAAGAGGTCGTTGCTGCGTCTTTGCTAGAGGTAGATGAGACCTCGGAGGAAGAGGGATCGAGTCTGGCCATGGAGACCGAGGAGGCCGAAGCGACTGAAGCGAAGGCCACACGGGTCCCGGAAGAAGAGGAAGAGGGATCGAGTCTGGCCATGGAGACCGAGGAGGCCGAGGCGACTGAAGCGGAGGCCGCTCAGGTCCTGGAAGAAGAGGAAGAGAGATCGAGTCTGGCCACGGAGGCCCAGGAGGCCGAATCGACTGCGGCGGAGGTTATACAGGTCCAAGAAGAGGAAGATGGGTCTAGTCTGGCCACGGACGATGCAGTGGCTGAGGAGACCGAGACAGGCACTGGTGAGATCCCAGAGGACCAGGGAGATGGAGAATCTGGCTCCTGATTGGGTGGCGGGACGTTCCCTCGACCTTGAGTTTGAGAGCATGAGGAGCGATGGATGCTCGAGGTGGCTCATTGCCCAGCAGAATCCAGGCTCCCATGGTAACGCTGATTATTACGAAGACACCAGGTCCAACCTGGTGTCTTCGCTATATGGGCGTGGTTTCTGTTCGGGGGAGGGGAGCATCCTCTCGGTGAATAACGCAATTGACATAACCACACCATTCCAGGGATAATCATCTGGAGTCGTGGGGAGATGAGCTGGGATGACATTCTCGAAATGTGGAGATAGGATGTTCGATCTGAGGGATTGGAGCCAGGTGTGTCCGGGTGTGCCCGGGACTATGCTGTGGGTCGCTCCTATATGGGCGACACTATGTGGCATGATCGCATCGGGGGGCTGGTCGGAGGCATGGAATGGTGAGCGGTTCGTGGTCGCGCTCGTCGTTGTGTTGCTGGCAGGTCCCATCGCGGGTGCCATGAACGCTTTCGCGTTGGGATTGGGAGTTGCCACCGAGGCTCGGCCTGAGCCAGATGAAAACCGAGATCCTGCGAGGGTAAAGCAACTGCCGTATGCCATTCCCACCTCAATCTCCGCGCGTTGGTCTCTGTTGCTGGGGGAGTCCCGAGAGAGGTGGATTGCAGGGGCGCGTACACCTGCCGGGCAGTATCTGGCCGGACTTGCTGTTGTCTCCACGGTTGCTCTGATACTTGCTAGTTTCCTGGCCGGGACAGTCTTCTACCTGATAGTTGGTGCTCTTGTTGCGGCGCTGGTGTTGGGTGGCCTGGGTCGCATAACGGGCCGGCGCGACTACTGGTTACTGTTTAGTTCTCAGGTCATGCTGGGCTGGCTGCTCGGGCAAGGTGCGGTTCGGGAGCTTGACTATCTGTCCGTGGCGATGTCTGTTCTTCTGGGCGCTACGTGCTGGGCCACCCTAACATGCACAGGTGACAGGCGCGTCATGCGTCTCGGGTTGAGTTATGTCTTCCAACTGGTTGGGAGTTTACTGCTGATCCTGGCAGGACTCCCTGCCGGTGCCGGCGCACTTATGCTACTGCTAGGGATACAACTGCTATTCCGGGGTGGAGAATGGACCGGCGTGGCCTACGCGAGGCGTATTCAGCCATTGATCATGCTAGTGATGCTTGTCATCTCGTTTGCGATAGGTGGCTCTGTGGGAGGGTAGGTGAGTAGGTCCTGTGGGGGTACTGTCTCAGTTGCAGCGCACCTACAGAAGCACGGTGGTTGTGCGGCCAGAAAGGGTTGCAGGGCAGTCAGCAGCTTGTATGGGGCATGTTAGATGCGTTGCACCTTACTCTGACTCTCTTGCGGGCGCACTTGTCAGGCAAGGCAGAGCCGTGTTATAATGGCTAGGAATACTTCCTTAATGCGAGGTCGGAGGAGATCATGAAACGATTCCTTGTACTCTTGCTAGCTTGCTTCCTCGTGCTGGCTCTGTCCGGGTGTGATAAGCTCGGCCTGGGTGGGCCTCCGAAGGCCAAGCCATCCCCTACGAGTTTGGCCGAGACAACCGAGGTCCCAACTTCTGCTCCCACCCAATCGCCTCAGGCAGTGGCAGCATCCCAAGGAACGACTTCACCTTCGCAACAGAGCAACTCTGCCAGCAGGACTGCCATCGCGTTCAAGCAGCAGACCATATTGGCCCAGTACACGCTCACTGCGGAAGCTATGTCGCCAGGGGAGACCAGAACTCCCATCGCGGCACAGCAGGCGACCATGGCTGCCACCGCAGTGGTTACTCCCACGGCAACCACTGCTCCGACAGCAACCATCACTCCCACGTCAACCATCACTCCTACTGCGACTACCACTCCCACTGCGACTACCACTCCCACTCCGACGGTACGCCCTACGAGCTACGTGGTTCAGCGGGGTGATACTCTGTACCATTTGGCATTGCGCTTTCATGTTATGGTCGAGACGCTGGCAGCAGCGAATGGTATTTCCTATCCATACGATATCAAGGCTGGTCAAACTCTGACCATTCCCCCGGCGGATGGTTGGGTGAGTGCTAAGCTCTACGTGGTGAGAGCTGGAGATAGTCTGTTCAGCATTGCCGAGACACGGGGATTGGACTGGCGCGATCTGGCACGGGCCAACGGTCTCTTCTGGCCCTACCGCATCTATGTGGGTCAAGAACTCATCATACCTGAGCCCCGGCCGGAGAACTTCACGCCGCCTGTTCTTCCGCTATCCACTGGTACCCCGAGCCCGACCGCCACCGGTGTTTCGCCCACTCCTATTCCGACGGCTACCCAAGGGCCCGTTTCAACTGCGACTCCGCTCACTGGTTGGACGGTCTATAACATCCACACGGGGGACTTCTCTTTCCACTATCCTAGCAGTTGGGCCGTAACACCGTGCACCGTGAATGTGGATCCGGTGGGACCTGGGGATCTCTCTGCCGTGCGTCTTGCAGGCACATCCGGGATTCTGGTCATCGAAGGTGGCGTGTTGGTGATCGGCGAACACCGGAGCGACGCATCCTCGCTTCTGGAGTTCTGGAGGAGCCAGATCATGGACCTGTTGCCGGGAAGTAGCCAGGCCAGCTCCATTGTTCCTGTCTGGGAGACTGCAGTAGCGAATCAAATAGGTGGTCAGCCTGCCGAGCAGGTTCTGGGAACTTTGACCGTGAAGATAGAGGGACAGCCTGACTCCGTGATGAAGATCTGGTTGGGGGCTGTAGTGTACGGCGGGCGCAACTATGGTCTCTACTTCAAGTCGTTGGAGTCTGACTGGAATGACACCTACGATCAGGTCTTCCAGATCATGATCAATACCTTCACTTTGAAGTAGCCCATTCCGGTGGTGCTGCGAAGAGCAGCTAGGAGATTCTCCGTTCACCAGCAGCCTGGCTTGCAGTCCTTGCAGCGGCGATACCCCAGCGCGATTGCTTCCTGGCAGGTAATGGGCATTCCATGTCCCTCCAGCCTGGAGCAGCCTTCAAGATGGTACTCAGTGCCAGTTGCGGTGATGTACACTACCCGGTCGGAAGGAATCGGAGAGGCAGTGGGCCTCGGAGTGAAGGTCGGTCTTAGAGTGGCGTTTGCCGGGTTGCCACTTTCGGGCTCTGCGGTAGGGGGGGGAATGATCAGCACCTGCCCGATGGATAGGCGACTAGGATCCTCAATGCCGTTGGCCTCGATGATGGATTCGAGAGTGATCCCCCAATCCCGCGCGATTCCCCCCAGGACGTCACCTTTTTGCACGACGTAAGTGCGTGGCGTAGGGCTGGGGGAGGGAGAAGGCTGCTGCGTGATGGTTGGGGTCAGTGTTGGCGTGTTGGTGGGGCTCTGAGTTGCGTGCACTGGCTGACCACTGGGTGGCGAGGGCGTCAGGGTTGGTGCTAGGGTGATGCGAGGAACCGGCGGGGAACAGCCAGCCACCAGAAAGCATAGAAGCAGTGCGAGAGCAGCTAGTCTTGATGTCTTGGAGGTTGTTGTCACAATCTGGCGCATGTTTAGCCCTCTGATTCCTAATCCTCGATCTCGCACCTGCTGCTGATAAATGTCCGAAGTGATTATCTCAACGTGCCGCGTGCGGACGCATCATCTCTCCTTGTGACAAGACATTGTCTCAAAGAGCGTTGACCCCCGTGGGGATCAGTAGAGCGGCGGCTCCATAGTTGTTGACCAACAAAAGTGGTCAACGGCGACGCCCGATGAGCTATGAATGTCCCTGGAGCGAGTGCCCCCCTTGGATCTTTCGCAAGTTGGCTCTCCCTGTTGTTGCTTCCAGGGAGGAAAGCGTCGGGTATTATAGCATAGCTCCATGCGATGGGCAATTCGTGGGCTCTCAGTGTGAGGGGATTGAGACCTCCGAGGTTTTGCCGGCAGCGATCGGGGGTCTGGTGGTGCAGTGTGCGTGATGGAGAAACCTCGGAGGTCTTGTTGATAGGTGTCGTCCGTGAGGGCGCGAGTCGTGGTGTTGTGGCTGATTTGACCGCCAGGGTGTGCTGTGTTAACATCGTATCTATCGGAGAAAGGGGGAGGTCATCGTGAGGAGGATTGCGGCCATGTTGCTCGTATGGATCTTGCTAGCATCATTGCTGATGGCTTGTGATGGCGATACGACCCCTACTCCTCGTCAGCCGATCATTTTGTCGATAGTTACCGCCACGCCAGACTTCATCGGCCCGCAACCAGTCGCCAGCGTTTCTCCGAGTGGGCCACCGGTGCGTCCCCTGCCACTCGCAACCCCCAAGTAGAACCAACTTACGGCGGCAGTATTTGTACCATTGGTTCGATTCGTGGGATCCGCGATACCAGGAGAGGGTGACACCTTTGTCTGGACGAAACTGCGGCAGTATTCGTGCCATTTGTGGGATTCGTGGCATTCGTGATACCAGGTGTAGAAGGCAATGCCTCAGTTCTCATCAAGGGCACGACGCACCGCCTTTGCCAGACCGTCCACTGTGAATGGTCTGTTGACGACGCCCAAGATTCCCTCTTCCCGCGGCTCCCGTAGGTCCTCCTCCCGCGCGTAGCCGGTCAATACTAATCTCTTCAGGCCGAGAGCGTCCTCCATGTACAGGATGCGAGTGGATTCTGAGTTGAACATAGCGCACTCACTCTCCATCTGGCACAGTGACGATCGAGAGGAACAACCCGAGTTTGCGGATGGTCTCGGAGAACTGCTCATAGTCCACCGGCTTCGTCACGTAGACGTTGCAGCCAAGCTCGTAGCACCGGGAGACCTCACGGGTGTCGTCGGTAGTAGTCAGGATGATCACGGGGATGCGTCTGGTGCGCTCGTCCGCTTTCATACGCTTAAGCACCTGGTAACCATCGAGCACCGGCATGTTCAGGTCGAGGAGTACCAGCAGGGGTGAGGCGCGCTTGCTGTCCGCATACTGGCCGGTTGAGAAAAGGTAGTCGATGGCCTGTTGGCCGTCGCTGGCCTTAATGATGATACTGTTGGCTACATTCGAGCGGCGCAGGTTTTTCTCGATGAGACGGGCGTGACCCGGATCGTCCTCTGCCAGCAGAATGGTGGCTTCTTGTACTCTAGACATAGCTACCTCCTGAGTTTACGTGGTTGGGTATGGTGAAAGTGAACGTTGTTCCTACGCCTAATTCGGATTCACACCAGATGCGCCCGCCGTGGCGGCGGACGAGGGTCTGGACATAAGCTAGTCCCATGCCTTCGCCCGGAGTGTCCTGTCTGCCGGCCTGGCGGAAGGGTGCAAAGACCTTGGACTCGCGCGCACACATTCGCGCACGCATTCTATCCCCCCGCCGGCATAGCCGGAACGTCCTCCGGTCTCACCCTGGGTACCGTGAAGGTGAACTTCGAGCCCTTCCCGAGTTCACTCTCCGCCCAGATTCTCCCTCCCCATAGATTCACCAATTCCCTGGAGATCGCCAGGCCCAAACCCGTACCCCTATCTCCCGGACCTATCTGCCTATCGAACTGAGTGAACTTCTGAAACAGCCTGGAGACATCCTTTTCGGCGATTCCCACGCCCGTGTCCTTCACAGAAACCAAGACATCCCTTTCGTTCTCCTTGCAGGTCACCTTCACCGAGCCGCCCGCCGGAGTGAACTTCAGACCGTTGCCAATCAAGTTCACCAGGACTTGTCTGACCTTGTCGGCATCGGCCACAGTGTGGGCAACCTCTTCAGGGATCTCGCTGGAGAGTTCGATTCCCCTACCCGCAGCGTGGGAAGCGAAGTCCAGGACGGTATCTTCGACCAGACTGTTCATGCCAAAAACCGAGACCTCAGGACTGATTCTGCCGGACTCGACCCTGGAGATGGTGAGCAAGGAATCGATGAGTTTTGCGAGCCTATCGACGTTTCTCAGTGTCATCCCCAGGATCTCCCGCTGCCCCTCCACCTTGCCGGCTATCTCATCCAAGACGAGGCTGACGCCCTCCTTTATGATCGTCAGGGGAGTCCGCAACTCGTGGGAGACGGTTGCCAAGAGATCTGATTTGACCTGGCTGAGCCTCTTCAACTCTTCGTTGGCAAGCTCCAGATCCTTCAACATCCGATCTCGCTCCGTCACATCGCGCAGCGACGCGAGGTAGGCGCTCTCGCCGACCCACTCCGTTTCCACAACCCGCATTTCCGCGACCCTTGCCTCTGCATCACCCCGGAACAGGTCGACTTTCGTCATCTCCCCGGTCATGACAGGAAACCCGAATCGCTCGCCCACCAGTCCCTCTGCCGGGCGACAAAAGAGGACTTCCGCAGCCGGGTTGGCAAAACGTAGCACTCCCTCACCGTCCACGACGATCACGGCATCCGCGGTCTGCTCTACCAATCTGCGGAAGCGGGCCTCACTCTCTCGCAGCGCCTCTTCCGCCCGCTTCCGCTCGGTGAAGTCGCGCAAGGTGATCAGGCAGCCGGTGATGCGGCTGCGTTTGTCGTACAGGAGCGAGGTGCGGAGGTCATACCAATGTTGTGACTCGCCTTCACCTAGCATGATCTCTCTGCGTGCTTTGGTTGAGTCAGGGTGTAATCCCATCCCGTCAAGCCCAGTGGCCAACATTTGCGAGGCTGGTGCACCAATGGCCTCCGAAGTAGAGCAGCCAAGTATCCGTTGGGCAACGGGGTTGAGGTCCACGATGCGTTTCTGGGTGTCAAGCACGATCACTCCGTCGCTCATACTCTCAATGACAGCGTCGCGTGCTATTGGCACGATGCCCAGCAGCCGAAACCGGAAGACAGCCCAGGCCGCCGCAATGCCAGTCAGCGCGAACGCGAAGGGAGTCAGATCCAACCCTGGAAAGGGGTTCAAACCGGAAAGATACAACGCGTTCCCAGCCCAGGGCGCTAACGCGCCAACGAGCATAGCGCCGGCTTGTCCGCGGTAGATGCGCCGCGAATGAACGAGTGACCGGAGGAGCAGGATGGCGCTGACGACCAGCAGCAACTGGGAATACCCCCAATATACCCAGAACGCCGGTCCATGGGTGAACTCTACCATGGAGAGCGAACCGCTGCTGTAGAGGCTTACGCGGCTCCAGATTAATCCATGGGCATCGTTAGTCCAGGCTAGAAGCAGCGTGACGAGAGGTATAATGGCCAGCAGGGTCAGGTTACGCCGTATGAGCCACTTCTGTTGCCCCATGTATTGGATCACCAGGCCCAGCCACATCAGTGGCACGGCGACGATGCCCGGGTACTGGACTTTGGCCCAGAACACTTTGGATGGCAAATCGGTGCTGCTGAGTCCGAGCACATACCCCAGGGACCACACCAACACAGCCAGCATCAATAATATAAGGGGACCAGCCCCGGGTGTTGCGCGTCGCCGCCACGCATAGGTCACGAGCGCGGCTGACATAAGCGCCACGATAACCAGAGGTAAAGCGTAGGGATTGTATTGCCAGTGCATTGCACCTAGGCCTTTCTACCCCTCGGCGGGGGTTTATCTGTCGAGTCGGATCAGTCAACTATTCTCCAAAGCCTGCCGGACGGTCCGCGCCAGGGTGTTCACGTCGAGGGGCTTTTGAATAACGTCTAGGTTTCTCCAGTTGTCTCAACGTCCGGTGACCCACGCGAAAGCAATGGACATCGCTGTGCCGGGTGATCATCAGAGTACCAGATGGTGCGAGGCAGCATTGGCCTGCCCAGGAGACACTGATGGCAGCTCCTTTCTCTGGAACTGGATATCCTGACTCTTTACCATTATACACCGATACCAGTCAATTCCTTGTAAGATTTGCGTAAATAAATGCAGTCAGGTTCGCGATATTCAGGGGGCTTGGTGGGAGACTTTCTCGAAACAGTAGTTATCACGAATCTCACGAATAGACGAATTCCACGAACGGCTGTTGCCAATTGTGGTGAGGTTCGTGCTATTGGTCTGTTTGGGGCCTTCGTGTTGAGAGGGCTCGGTCAGGAGACCTCGCCCAACAGATAGAGGGAGACGCTCGCCCATCAGGTAGAGGGATGTGCTTGCCCAGATAGCTCGGTCAGGAGACCTCACCCATCAGATGCCCAGCGAAGGGGCGGCGGTCGGGAGACCTTGCCCAACGAAAGACCTTGCCTAACGATCTTCGCTTGGTGGAGCATAGAGAAGTCTATTCAAAGATCCAGGGGTCACTACAACGTGCCCACGATAGGATCTCATTCTCATCGAAGAAGAGGGCCACCTCGGTTTTTGCTGTGTCGGGCCCGTCGGAGCCGTGGACCAGATTGCGACCGATCTCGAGAGCATAGTCGGCGCGTATTGTGCCGGGCTCGGCGATGGCGGGGTTAGTGGCTCCTAGGGTCTTGCGCACGATCTCGATGGCCTTTCGGCCTTCCATGACCATGGCGACCACCGGGGCCGAAGTGATGTACTTGACCAGGGGCTCGAAGAAGGGTTTGCCTTCGTGGATGGCATAGTGCTTGCGGGCCAGGGTCTCATCCATGTGAATCATTTTCAGAGCTGCGACCTTGAGGCCGCGCCGTTCCAGGCGGGCAACGATATCCCCGATCAAACCTCGTTGCACTCCGTCTGGCTTGATAATGACCAGTGTTCTCTCCATCGGTGACATGCTTTCTGTTTCCTCCTGAGTTGTGTTGTTGATGGTGGAACTTACACGGCAGACTGCTTTCGGAGATCCGTGTACAGTTGCTGGAAGATGGACAGGGCGTCTTGGGGACGGTTGGCCTGGGTATAGGCTTCCCCGAGTAGCTCGCGGGCAACCAGGTTATCTGGATGCTGGAAAATGATCTCCTCAAGATCGTTGATCACCCTGCCGAGGACGTCCGAGGACTTGGTAGCAATCGGCTGGTATTCCTCGAGGGCTTGATCCAGTTGATCATCCTGCCAGTAGGCGCGAGCGAATTTGAGTCTCGCGGAGTAATCGCTTGAGTCAGCCATGACTTGTTCCCGCAGGTTTTCTATGCGCGTTACTTCAGGCTTGGATCCTGCAACATAGAAGTCTCTCGTTTCTTCTGCGACTGCTGGTTCCCAAGGGACTTTGGAGAGAGTTCCTGGCAGAGAGAACTCTTCAGCCTGGATCGGAGTACCTAGAGTAGGATCGCTCCAGTGCTCCAGATAGGAAGTCGGTTCAACCAATACTCCTGGCAAGGTTTCTGGTTCCGCTCTCAGCATCTCTGCCATTTCCTCGAGGGGAGTCAGGATGTCTTCCATTGGCAGGGAGACATCCAATGATGTCTCTTCAGCTTCCAATCTTGCTAGTATCTCCGGTACCTCTTGGTGAGGAGTGAGTGGTTCAGCTTCTGCGGCTATCTCTACTTCTGCGACCGTCTCGACCTTCCCCATTTCCCCAATGACGTGTGGGGGCACTGGCACAATACGCGGTGCCAGCGGCGACCGGTCGCCAAACAGGCTCTGTGCCACGGCGTTCTCAGGGTCCAGCATCTGAGCTTGATCCAACAAGGCTCTGCCGTCAGCTTCATGATCCTTGGCCCGCAGCCAGATCTCTCCCAAGATCAGATTGGCTTTCAGGCAATTGGGAGCCAGGTCCAGTATGCCTTGACAGACAACTGCCGCTCCTTCGTAACGGCCATCTCGCCAAAGTGCTTCCGCGAGGGCGACACGCAGGTCCATGCGCATCGGTTCCTTTCGCAAGAGGTCGCGAAACTCGCCGATGGCTTTTGGATAGAGATGGCCTCTGGCGTATATGCGGGCCAGACCTGCTCTCGTGAGCTCGATCCTCGATAGGAGAGTAGCATCGCGCTGAGTGTAGAGATCCAGGAGCGACGCGCGGATCTCCTTGTTATGGGGAGCCAATTCGAAGGCTCTCTCCAGTTGCCAGATGGCTTCTTCGAGTAATCCGCGCTCCTCGTAGATCAAGCCCAGCCCGGCGTAGGGAATAGTTGCCTCTGGATCCGCTCCCAGGGTGCGGCGAAAAAGATTCGCTGCCTCAGCATGTTCTCCCTTTGCCAGATAGGCCTCACCCATGATGGTGTAAGCAGGCACACATCTGGGGTAGAGCATTAGAAGCGCACGGCAGTGGGCGATGGCTCTGTCGTACTCTCCTGCTCGAAGCTGTTCCCTGGCTTTGTCGCAATGGCCACGCAGGCTATGCTTGCTCATTACTCATCCTCCTGTCCACGAGGGAGTTCCAAGGCCTGTGCTTCTAATTATGCCTTACTTCTGCTGCTATGTCAACAGTTGAACTGTAGACCCTTTTGTGCTAATATTGCCTATCAGTGGCAATGCTGGTCAGGGCTCTCTCGAATCCCAGGGGCTCGTGGCCGAACCCAGATTTGAAGGATAATCACACTAGGAGATAGGCAATGAAAGTTCTTGTGACAGGAGGGGCGGGCTTCATCGGCTCGCACGTGGCAGACGCGTACGTAGCCGAAGGGTATGAAGTGGTCGTTGTAGATAATCTCTCGACGGGGCGGAAGGAGAACTTGAATCCCGCCGCAAGTCTCTATCAGGTGGATATCAGAGATGAAAAGGCTCTGGCCGAGGTTTTTGAGAAGGAAAAGCCGGACTATGTAAGCCACCAGGCAGCGCGGGCGCAGGTGCGGGAGTCCATGGATAACCCAGTGCTGTATGCCGAAGTGAACATAATAGGATCGCTCAACGTCCTGCAGCTTTGTCGACAGTACAAGGTCAAGAAAACCGTCTACGCATCAACGGGGGGCGCGGTCTACGGCGAGCCGGAGTACTTACCTGCTGATGAGGGCCATCCAGTCAACCCGCTTGATCCCTATGGCGCGAGCAAGCATCATGTGGAGCATTATCTCTATCTCTACAAGGTAAACTGGGGGCTTCCCTATACCATCCTGCGCTATCCTAACGTCTACGGGCCCCGCCAGGATCCTTATGGAGAAGCGGGCGTGGTCGCGATTTTCACGGGTCAGATGTTGAGCGACGGGCAACCGATCATCAATGGGGCGGGGGAGCAGGAGCGAGACTTCGTCTACGTGGGTGATATTGCCCAGGCTAATCTTCTTGCCATCGGTCGGGGCGATGGGGAAATCTTCAATATTGGCACAGGCGTGGGAACCTCAATCAACACTGTTTTCCGTTTGCTGAAGAAGGCTACGGGCTACTCGGGCGAGGAGATTCATGCTTCGGCCAAGGCCGGGGAGGTGTTTAAGATCTATCTTGATGCCAGCAAGGCTCGCAATGAGCTCGGCTGGGCAGAGAGGGTGACTCTGGAGGAGGGGCTTTCCAGGACGGTGGAGTACTTTCGCTCCAACAGCGGCGGTTAGACGAAAAGCAGCGCAATAATGTGGCTAGTACTGCTCGACAGCAACCCTGCCGCTCGTTTCCTGCTCAAAGAGGATAGTTAGTCCCCGTGTAGAAGCGCTAATTCGTCTGCTACATTGTGCCGGAATCTGACGATCCCTGGCGAGCGTTAGCCAGCGGAGGATTTATACCGTCATGCACCAATTGTGCCGATGGTGAAGAAGCGGGAAACCGGGAGGACACGGCGTGCGAGTTGCGATCATTGCCGTTTTCTGGGGAGAGGA